>JBGSVR010000463.1:0-4980 GCA_041752855.1 Thermosynechococcaceae cyanobacterium | reverse complement strand
GTACGCATGTACGAGGGCGCTGCTGAAACGTGGCGAGAGTGGGGGCGATCGCTGGATCTTAAAGACGCTAGCTCCCGCGCTCAAACCTATGGCGATCTTTGGTTTCTGACGGCAGTCCAGGGGTTGCCGCTACTGCTGGTTCTGCTGTTTGTAAGCTCTGGCGTGAGTACCCCAATGGTTGTGGGGGCATTGGGTCTAAACGTAGCGCTAGTGGTGATTCGGGTGGCGCTGGTGGGGGCGATCTCCCCGTCCTACGATCTCTCTGGTGCAAAGGGGCGCTGGCTATTCTGGCTTTCTCCCCTTGCCGATCCGCTGGCGGTTCTGCGCATTGCGCTTTCGTCTTTTCAGCGGCCTACGCAGTGGCGGGGTCGGGTGTATCAGTCAAATGTGACACCGTGATTATTCATTGGCGCTTTAGGGCGCGGTATCAGAGATAAGGCGAATATGGGCTTCTAGTTCTGCTTCCGCTAGCAGCACTTCAGAAGAAACGCTGAAGTCTAGTGCTTCTCCCTGGCCTGCATCAGAAATGTGGTTAGGAACCCAGTGCAGCATCGGTAAGGGCAGCAGTGTAGCAAGATTTGTGATTAGCACTAGCTGCCAAAGGTTATCAAAATTGGAATCGGTCACGCCCAGCCAGTGCGTCAATAGGGCACCAGATTCGTGGGACAAAATTCCGGCAAGGTTGCAGATGGACATCAAAATCGCAAACATGGTCGCCTCAACCCCTGGCGGACACAGTTGAGCGGCCAAAATCAAGACGGGCATAAACGCAATTTGACCCATTACGGTCAAAATGAGGCTATCGCCCAGACTAAACCACTGATCGGCAATGCCTAGGGCGCGGTTGGCGTGGGTCACTAAAATCAGGCTGGTTAAACCCAGCACAACCGAAATGAGGGTACTCCACAGAAAAATTTGGCGCAGGGGCACCGCTTTGAGAAATCGCTGAAATACCCAAACGCCAATGAGTGAGGCAATACTTGTTACCAAACGCACGCGCCCTAAAAATTCTGGTCCAAACCCTAGATCATTGGTAGTAAAAAAGAAAAAGGCTGAATCTGAGCTGGGTGTCGCCTGCCATAAAAAGACAAACAGAACGGGCAACCAAATCGTTTTTTGGCTAATCGCCACTCTGATTTTTTGAAGCTGCGCCTTTGCCGCCCCAAAGTCTTGAGGCATCATCATCCGTGCGTCTTCGATGAGGGTTGCCGTAATCAGCACCAGCAATGGAAAGCTTGCCGTAATTAAAAAGATATTGCGGATACTCAGATGCTCTAACAAAAAGCCGCTGAGGTACGCCGTGACTAAGCCGCCTAGCGCCGTCGTTGCCCAACACAGCGCCTGAAGCGAACCTGTGTCGGCCTGGGACTCATCTCGGATCCGCTCTACTACGATGGAATCGACAATCACGTCACTCACGGCGATCGCCAAAGAACACAGCGTAATGGTAACGGTTGCGGCAAGAGCAGAATGCACCACCGTCCCCATTGCTGCCCAGGCACCACAGCCCAAAATGCTGGAGATGATCAGGTAGGAGCGACGACGATAGCCAAAAATAGGTAGGCTGTCGGACAAAAAGCCAAAGACGGGTTTGATCACCCACGGCAGAGATACCACGCCCATCATGGCGGCAACCTCAGCAGGGGAAAGCCCCAGCTCATCTTTTAAGAAAAAGCTGGTGGCGAGACGCGCTAAGCCTAAAATTCCCTGAACAAAGTAAACCACCAAAATGGCAAATAGCTCCCAGCTTGGTTCTTGACCAAAGAGGAACGTTTGCTTGAGGGTCACTTTGAGCCGAGGTAAGTCTGGTGCAAATGCAGCCATTATTGAGGATCGTTAATAAATATCAACTTTCTTATCATACCCCTGTCGCTAGATGGGGTGGTAATTATGGCAACCATTGGGGTTCAGTGCCCACCGCAATCACCTTGGGCGTGGGCTTAGCATCTGCAAGAGTCAAAGCCCAAATGTTGGCCTGTACTGGCTGAGCCGAAGTGCCAGAAGCGGTTGCCGTACCTTGGTCAAACAAAAGCTGAGAACCATCAGGAGCAAGGCTTAGGGTAACGTTGCGCTGGATAGGCAGGGTGAGAAGTTCGCTGGGCTGGCCTGTTTTTAAGTCGATTTTGGCGATGAAGGGCTGCTCTTGGTAATCTTTGCCTGTAACCAGTCGCGTGAGCAGGCAGTACAGCGCATCTCGCTGGGCGGTAAAGCTGGTGCTAAGGATAGAACCAGTGGTGCGGAGCAGTTCTCTAGGGTTTCCTTGGCTGCTGACGAGAAAGAGGGAGCGGGTGTAGTCTGTGTTGAATTTCACCATAGTGGCGGCAGAGCCATCTTTGGCAAAGTTCAGCACCATGCCAAACTGCGGCAAAAAGTCGAGGGGCTTATCGGTGGTCGCCTGTGACTGCTTTTCGAGGGGCACTAAGGCTAAGCCTTTGCCTTGTGCTGCCACTAACGTTTCGCTGTCGGGCGCAATTAAAAAATCTCCTGCGTTGGCAAGCTGAATCTGCTCTGGTTTATCGGTTCCGCGAATTTGCCACAGCCCTGTCTCGCTGGCATTTTGACGCGCAGAACGCTGCACGACAATGCGATCGCCATTGGCAGACAAATCAAACTTCAAAATCTGATAGTCTTGGTTATCTAACACCAGCTCTGTTTGCCCTATCGCTGTGTCTACAAGTCCAGTGGTGGTTTTATAGAGCTTTGCATTCAGTTCGCTGGGGTTTGCGGCGCTGCGTTCTGACGCGGTAAATAGGAGGCGATCGCCTTTAGGATACGCCTTAAAGTGCTGCACCAAAAGATTAGCAGGCGTTAGAACCTTTTTCTGATTTTGGGTGAGATTGTAGAGAATAATCCGTCCGGCCTCATCTCCATTGATACCTAAGTAAGCAAAGGCCAGATCTCGGCTTTTAAACTGGGTATTAAAGGGCATTGCAGTGCCGCCGGATGCCGCTGCTGCACCCTCTAGATTGAGCTGAAACGACTTGCCATAAACAATGGGCTGAGTCAGCGTGTAGGCTAAGCGTCGCCCCGACCAGCTCGTTTTGCCTGGTAAATCTGGTGAAATCTGAATCTGTTTGGCGACGCTTTCCCAATTCATCGCGCGATTAAAGGTCAGCGTAAAGGCGGTGTCTTCCGCGCCAACCGACTCCTGTGCCCAGCTAAAGTTGCGGACTTGAGGCTGAGTGCGATCGCCCCAAATCAGCAGCAGCCCTAAAACTAGCCACAGCAAAGCAATCAGACCCACCACAAGACGATCCAAAGGATGCGCTAAAACCGGAAAGCGTTTAAGAAATCCTTTCATGGGGCATCATTTAGCGTGAGAGGAACAAAGCGGAATGTTTTCAGCCTACATCCCCATAATGGAGTAGCCAGAATCGACGTAAAGCACCTGACCCGTAATGCCGCTGGCGAGGTCACTGCATAAAAACGCCGCAGCATTGCCCACTTCAGTCTGCGTCACAGTACGCCGCAGGGGCGCAACTTCTTCGACGTGGTGAATCATGTCTAAGATTCCGCCTACTGCCGAAGATGCCAGGGTGCGAATGGGACCCGCAGAAATGGCGTTTACCCGCACATTCTGGGGGCCAAGCTCAGCCGCCAGGTAGCGGACGTTCATTTCTAGGGCAGCTTTGGCAACGCCCATAACATTGTAGTTGGGTATAACCCGTGCGCCGCCCAGATAGGTCAGCGTGACAATGCTGCCGCCTTCGGTCATCAGAGGCTTTGCAGCTCCGCTAAAGCTAATGAGAGAATGGGCGCTAATATCGAGGGCTAGGTTAAAGTTTTCGACTTTGGTATTGCTAAAGTCGCCACTCAGATCTTCTTTACTGGCAAAGGCTAGGCAGTGAATCAAAATATCGAGCTTGCCCCACTGCTCTTTGATGGCTGCAAAGGTTGCTTCAACCTGAGACGCATCTTGGACATTGCACGGCAAAAATAAGCTGGGGTTCAGTGGCTCTACTAAAGACTTTACCTTGTCTTCCATTCGTCCCCGTTCATCGGGTAGGTACGTAATGCCTAGGTTTGCGCCAGCGGCATGGAGCTGTTGGGCAATACCCCAAGCAATAGAGCGGTTGTTGGCAATTCCCGTGACAAGGGCATTTTTTCCGTGTAGGTCGAGCATGGGCTTGGTTAAGAGTCTTGATTTACGGTTCAATCATTGCTTTCTTATTCTTGCAGCTAATGGATCGATTGTTGGCACGTCAGATTACGCGCTACGAGTCTGAGAAGCGTTTTGGGCATGACGGTAGGCGATCGCCATAGATGCAAGCTAAGCCTTAGCTTTAGCCTGCCGAATTGCTGACCAACCAGAGCAACCGGAAGAGACAGCATCGTTCAATTGACTTAACAATTTAACTCTCAGCTACCTCAGGAAGCGCTGCAATTTTGCAAACCAGGACGGTTTCGGCAAAACGAATGGCTCTGTCCTCATTCCAGAAAGAAGAAGCTTGCCACCATGACCAAAGTGGGCGACTGCCTTTGCTTCGATTGCAGCGTTGGCAGACTGCGGCTAGATTAGATCTCACGTTGAGTCCACCCTGAGTTTGAGGGATAACGTGATCCAATGTCAGAAACCGAGGGGTGCATCCGCAATAGGCACAGGTTCCGTCAAATCGCTGCTTAATTTCTGCTTTGAGCTTATGTTTTTGAGATCGTGAAGCGTGGATTCTATCCAGTCGCCGATCCAGCTCTTGAAGGTGTAATTGACGATTCATTTCAGGTTTCAATCCGTTTCATAACACTGCCAAAGCCAACTGCACTCGCTTCATCTCCCGCTCACTCTCCGGCAACGGCTCAGGCTCAGCCCAGGTCGATCTACAGTGCTTCTGATACATTCAACATGTCTGATTCTAAATTAGTTTGTGTCCAGAAAATTTGCCCATGCCTCTGCCATTGAGGGAGGAAGCAATGAGGAGATTTTTAAGCCAGTGGTTGTCATAAGCAAAGCCATTAAGGTCTCTAAAGGGAGAGCAGGTAAAA
>JBGSVR010000462.1:0-7088 GCA_041752855.1 Thermosynechococcaceae cyanobacterium | reverse complement strand
TGGGGATCGCGTCTGCCCTGAGATTACAAAAGTAAGGGATGAATAGTTTATTCTGTAGAAACCACGTCAAGCATTCAAGATATGGCATCAATCCGCCATTTAGCTTGTTGACCCACGCCATGTTTTTGAGAGAATCCGAAGTTTATGAAGCGCTTTTTTGCCTTTTTTCTAAGTATTGCCCTGTCAGCCTCTTTATTGCTCACCAGTTGTTCTAGCGCCACACCCACGGGTTTAAGCGGTAACTACGGCAAAGATACCTTAGCACTCATTACCAGCCTACGGACGGCAATTGAGCTGCCGGAAGGCACCGCCGAAAAGTCTGCGGCACAATCTGACGCAAGGTCTAAGATTAGCGATTTTATCTCGCAGTATCGTCGTAAGTCGTCTGTGGCGAGTCTTAGCTCGTTTATGACGATGACGACTGCCCTCAATGGGTTGGCGGGGCACTACAGCTCGTACCCCAACCGTCCTCTTCCAGAAAAGCTCAAAAAGCGTCTGGAGCAAGAATTCAAGATGGTGGAAGGCTCGTTAGATCGCGAAGCGCCTGCTGTTTAAAAGTTTTAGTTTACAGATCTCCGTCTTCAGCCCATCGCGGCATGGGGACGGAGTTTCGTTTATGAAGCGACGAACCCTCAGTTTGTAGGAAACCTGTCTATGTTCGGTTTAGGTTGGCCTGAAGTTGTCATTATTCTTGGCGTGGCGGTGCTGATTTTTGGCCCAAAGCGACTGCCAGAGATTGGTGGGGCGATCGCCAAAGCCCTACGTGGCGCAAAGGAGGAAATGCAGGATAAAGGTGAGGATGATTCCCCTTCTGCCTAAGTCGCTCCATCTAGAGGGGAAGCAGAGCAACATCATACTGAGCCAGCATTTTGTCCGCGCTCACAATCGTCATGTCATCCACCTGGGCTTGGGCAATCAACATTCGGTCAAAAGGATCTCGATGGTGCATCGGTAGCGCCGCTGCCCGCATTGCATGGGCAGCACGAATCTCTAATGATTTTGCTCCCAACTGCGCCATTCGATTGGGGATATAGCGCTCAGCAGGTTCCGGCAACGGGAGTTTGCCCAAGGCAACCTTGATGCCAACTTCCCAGATACTTGCCACCGAAAGCCATAGCTCATTGCGTTCATCGGTAATGTGGGCGATCGCACTCTCAGACAGTCGTTCGGGTTCAGCGAACCACCATAAAAAACATTGAGTATCGAGTAAAAGCTTCACACCTCACCACCTTCAAAGCCTGCCAAAATATCGTCTGGCAAAGGATCATTAAAATTCTCGGGCACCACAAAACGTCCTCGGTCTTGCCCTAAACTAGCCTGTCGATGAGAAGCGCCATGAAACGGAATCAGCTTAGCGACCGGAACCCCTCGATTCGCAATAATGATCTCTTCGCCCAGCTCCACATCAGATAGCAGCTTCGAGAGATTCGTTTTAGCTTGATGAACATTGATTGTTCGCATGGGCTTAAAAACTTAGGTTACAGACTAAGTCTAGTTTATTGAAGAAAAGCTTGCAAAGATGAAGCAGGTCGGCAAAATTTATCTGTGCAAAGGGCTGCGGCTCCAAACGCAACAAAAAGCCTGAATCGGGTTCTCCGATTCAGGCTTTTGCAGGAATTTATTAACACAGATGATCGCCTAACGCGCCGCTAACTCCGTCAATCGAGTCAACACCTGATTAGATCGCTCCGTAAAGGACTTCATCCCTTCCGCGTCAAAGCCCTTTTGAGCCATCAGCGCTAAATCATAAACATACTCACAGATTTGGTTTGCCAACTCTGCCGATGGGGAAGTTCCAGTCCCACTAATGACGCTGCCCTGACTAATATTGACCAGATTTTGAATCAGCGGATGAGACGTATTCACTAGCAGCGTATGTTCTTCAGGGAACTGCATCTGCTGCTGCTGCATCATCGCCATTAGCTCCTGCATTCGTCGGGCAGATTCTGGCAGCAGAATCATGGCAGGGGGTGCGCCTTGTCCACTATTGGCCTTTAACGCCTCGGTACGGATGGTAATTTTAGGCTTATTAAGCGCCTGTTCAAAAAGCTGCTTGATGCCTTCGCTGCGGGTTTGGTTGGTTTTTGGGTCAACAATCTCTGCTGCCTGATCTTTGTCAATCAGGGTTTCATCCAGATCAGAATCGACGCGAGAGAACTTCACATCAGAGTATTCACGCTCTAGAAATGGGACAAAGTGCGTGTCAATAAACGCATCCATAAACAGCACTTCTAAGCCCTGCTTTTTGTGCAGCTCAACGTAGGTAGACTGATTGACCTCGTCGTTGCAGTAGTAAATTTTGTTCTCGTGGGTGGCCTTGTTGCGCTCTAGATAGTCTTTGATGGTGGTGTAAGAACCCAGAGTAGCGGCAGACTTATCTGCACTCCAAGCGTCATCGCCTTCGGGGGCTTCAGCCTGAACCATGCCTAAATCAGCGGTGCTGCGGAAGATGAGAATATCTTCAACCTGCTTTTTAAACTTGTCGTCGTTGAGAGAGCCAAACTTAACGAAGGTGCCGAGGTCTTGCCAGCAGCGGATATACTCTTCACGGTCATCGCGGTACAGTTCTTTGAGGCGATCGCCCACCTTCTTCGCAATATGATTCGCAATCTGACGAACGGTGCGGTCAGCCTGCAAAAAGCTGCGAGACACGTTGAGGGGGATATCAGAGCTGTCGATCACCCCACGCAGCGGCATCAAAAACTGAGGAATCACTTCCTCGCAGTTGTCGCTGACAAATACCTGATTGCAGAACAGCTTGATTTGACCCTTGGTAACGTCAATATCGGGCTTGATTTTGGGGAAGTAGAGAATGCCGTTGACCACAAAAGGGTAGTCGGTATTGACGTGAACCCACAGCAGCGGCTCTTCTTGGAAAGGGTAGAGATACTGATAAAACTCTAGATAGTCTTCTTTAGTTAGGTTGCTAGGCGACTCTTTCCAGGGGGCTTTTTGCTTGTTGATTTGCTCATCGCCCAGCTTAATGCAGACCGGAAGAAAGTCGCAGTAGGTTTTAACAAGCTGCTTAACGCGCTCTTCTTCGAGGTACTCTAGCTCTTCGTCTTGAAAGGTGAGGGTAATGGTGGTGCCACGCTCTGCTTTGTCAGAAGAGTCTAGGGTAAAGGATGTACTGCCATCGCAAGACCAGTGAACGGCTTCAGCGCCTTCTTGGTAGGACAAGGTTTCAATTTCGACCTGTTTTGCCACCATGAAGGAAGAGTAGAAGCCCAGACCAAAGTGACCGATGATGTTTTGGTCGTTGTTGGACGTATATTTCTGGACAAATTCTTCGGCGCTGGAGAATGCGACCTGGTTAATATATTTTTTAACTTCATCGGCGGTCATGCCAATACCGTTGTCGGTAATAGAAAGCTGCTTTTTCTCTTTATCAAGCGCTAACGTAATTTGTGGCTCCCCCACGTCCCCGGAGTATTCGCCGGAGAAGGAAACCATTTTCATTTTTTGAATGGCATCCACTCCGTTGGAAATCAGCTCCCGCAGGAAAATGTCGTGATCGGAGTAGAGCCACTTCTTGATAATGGGGAAGATGTTCTCGGTATGAATCGAGATGGTGCCCTGTTCTGCGATCGCCATAGTGCTGTCCAGACTCTAATCAGTAATATTTACCCATCATTCTGACGGGAAGAAGGTACGGTTGCCAAGATGGGAAGGTGGTGCGATCGCCGTCAACCCTCCATTCGGATTTCCGAACCTAGCACTAAGGCAAATAGGTTGACGATTCTGAGGGTAGTGTTGATCAGGGGATCCTGCTACATACAGCCAACCACCTTGAACTTAACAGCTCTATTTCGACTTGAGCGTTAACTCCATTTGGGTGTTTGTGATCATCTTCATGGGCATCCCAGGTGGGTTGGGTGACTCCATCTCAGAGCGGAGTTGAGAGATCATGCTTGAATTAATGGGCGTTAGGCGGTCAAACTTCATGGTTACTTGACCTTTTCCCATCCCAGAGAGAGACTTCAGCCTCATGGTTCTGCCGTTAGGAAGCCCCGTCGCAGTCATCTGCTGCGGTGGAGCCTGTTGTGTCACCGTCACGTTTAGCGTCATGCCGCCTGCCTGAAAGCTCACCAGTTCGTAGGTTGTGATTTGTTTAATGGCGATTCCGTTGAGCTTGGGAGCAGCAATTACCTGCCATTTTGCGCCTATTCCAAGGGCAGGCTCTGGCACAGGAGAAGACAATTGCTCTACCGAGTGAGTCATTTGTTTAAGCACTTGCTTATTCGCGTCGTCCATCTCTCGCGGCAGATCAAATTTCCCAGACTTGGTTTGTCCGCGACTATCCGTCACAACTGCGCCCCGAACGCCCTTAAGCTGTTGCAGTTGAGTGCGGAGTTGGGTACGCAGATCGGTCGGCAATTTAGACGCCCCTTCAAGATCAACGTTTGTGTATTCAAACTGATAGTGAATATCCCCGTTCGGATCAATTTGAGTGACCAAGGTTTCAAAGGTTGTCACCATCGTGGGCAGCTTGTTTATCGGCATCGCCTTGCCCACAACGGATAACCCCATCGACATGCCCATCGACATAGTCGCAATCTGTTTTGAATTGACCGTGGGCTTGAACCGAATGATTTGCCGAGGAGCTGCCCCTGCCGTCAATAACCTTAAAATAGGTCGCGATGCCGATGGCGGTTTAGGACTTACAACGGGCTTCTGTGGTGCTAAGGTCGATGGCTGCGCCCTGACTGAAATAAATCCGTGTCCTACGGTCAGCAGCAGTACAGTCCCGACAAATAAAGCTTTTTTCATACCGTTCCAGTCATATTTTTCAGCTTAGTCATTTTCATTGTCAGGCATTTGCTGTCGCAGCATGGCGTAAGTCAGGTAGAGATTTATGGCACAATGAGAAACGCCAGATCATTCTAGAACTCAGGTAATTCTGTGAGCGCAACTGTTAAAACCCCTCAGCGAGCGGTCTATCCCTTCACGGCGATTGTGGGCCAAGAAGAAATGAAGCTGGCTCTCATTCTGAACGTCATTGACCCCCGCATTGGCGGCGTGATGATTATGGGCGATCGCGGCACAGGCAAATCCACGACCATTCGCGCGCTGGCTGATTTGCTGCCAGATATTGAAGTGGTTGAAAATGATCCCTTCAGCAGCCACCCCAGCGACCCAGAAATGATGAGCGATGATGTGAAGGCGCTCATTGCAGAAGGCAAAACACCTGTTTTGGTTGCGAAAAAAGTGCCGATGGTGGATCTCCCCCTCGGTGCAACCGAAGACCGCGTATGCGGCACCATTGATATTGAGAAAGCATTGTCTGACGGTATTAAAGCCTTTGAGCCAGGGCTATTAGCCAAAGCCAATCGCGGCATTTTGTACGTTGATGAAGTGAATTTGCTCGATGACCACCTCGTAGATGTACTGCTTGACTCCGCCGCATCGGGCTGGAACACCGTTGAGCGCGAAGGAATTTCTATTCGCCACCCAGCGCGGTTTGTCCTGGTCGGCTCCGGCAACCCAGAAGAAGGTGAACTGCGCCCCCAACTGCTCGATCGCTTTGGGATGCATGCTGAAATTCGTACCGTCAGAGATCCGCACCTGCGCGTGCAGATTGTCGAAGAGCGGACTGGATTTGACCAAAACCCCCAGACTTTCCTCGAAGATCATCAAGTTCAGCAGACCGCGCTTCAAGAAAAAATTGTGGAGGCTCAGCAACGCCTCAGTCACGTCAGCCTAGACCACGATCTGCGCGTCAATATCTCTCAGGTTTGCTCAGAGCTAGACGTAGATGGGCTGCGCGGCGATATTGTGACTAATCGAGCCGCAAAGGCTTTGGCAGCTTTTGAAGGGCGCACCGAAGTAACCGTAGACGACATTAAGCGCGTCATAACCCTTTGTCTACGTCACCGTCTCCGCAAAGATCCTCTAGAATCTATCGACACTGGCTATAAGGTTCAGAAAGTCTTCAGCCAAGTTTTTGGCCTCAGTGAAGATGAAGATGCTGTGCAAAGTGGTGCAACGCCTTCGATGGCTGGTGCGATGAGGGCTTAAGCTCAGCCGCCGACCCTTTAGGCATCAACGTCAAAGAAGCTCAGGTCAATGTCGTTATAATTAACACGCCCCTGTTCGGAAGTGGGTGACTTAGGGAAGTTGGGATAGTTTTCAGCAGCTTGCTGGACAGTGGACGAATTTAAAACTTGGGATGAGTCTGCACCCGTTAGTACAGCTTCAATCATTTTGACTAAATCCTTCAGCCGAATGGGTTTAACCAGATAGTGCAACGTTTCTCCCGTCTGCTTGGCTCGATCTAATGTTGCCCGATCTGAAAATGCAGTGATGTAGATGATGGGCACCAAGGCTCGATGCTGAATGACTTTATTGGTTTCAATGCCATCAAGGAATCCCTTGAGCATAATGTCCATCAAGATTAAATCGGGCTGCATGAGTCCAATCGCATCAATCGCTTCTTCGCCAGAACTGACAATTCCAGAAATTGCATAGCCTTTGCGTGTTAGATCAAGTGCCAAACTTTCGGCGACAATAAGTTCATCTTCGACAATCAGAATAGAGGCTGGGTCTTGGTTCATCATGAGACGGTGATCGCAAAAAGGAGAGTTAGTAACTTCAGTCGGGAAGCAGGCAGACAAACGGACTTAAAGGCGAGATTCATAGGCTAACTCAGAAAGCGTCAGGCAAAAGTAAGTACCAGACGTTTGGCTAGATTTCTGCGTCAGCGTTGCCTCAAGCTGTCGCGCTAAGATGCGTACCAGTCGTAAGCCTAGGGTTGGAGAATTTTGCCAATCGAGATAGGGCGGAAAGCCTATGCCGTCATCTTGCACCACCAGATGAAGTTCATGATCATGGCGCGTCAGCGTAATTGAGATTTTGCCTGATCTGCCATCTATAAATGCGTGCTTAAATGCGTTAGTAATTAGCTCATTAAGAATTAACCCACAGGGTGTTGCCGTTTCTAAATTTAAGGTGACAGGGGCAATATTAACGCAAAGCTCAACCGTCGCCGCCGTATCGGTTTGACAAGCCATTGCTAAATGATCCACCAAATCGCCCACGTAGTCGGCAAAATTTAGTCGCGCTAAATTTTCAGAGCCATAAAGCTGTTC
>JBGSVR010000461.1:0-15258 GCA_041752855.1 Thermosynechococcaceae cyanobacterium | reverse complement strand
GTCCGCAGACCAAACTTCTGCTGCCCCTTTATCTAGTCGCTCAGAAGCCTCAACGGATGCAGATGCTTTTGACCTAAAGGGCTACTTAAATCAGCGTCGAGAACAGGTAGAGTCTGCCCTAAATGCCTCGATTGAGGTGATCTATCCTGAAAAAATTTATGAAGCAATGCGCTACTCGCTGATGGCAGGCGGTAAGCGGCTTAGACCTATTTTGTGCCTTGCAACCTGTGAATTGACAGGTGGATCCATTGAGATGGCAATGCCCACGGCCTGCGCTCTAGAAATGATCCACACTATGTCGCTGATTCATGACGATCTACCTGCCATGGACAACGATGACTATCGGCGCGGTAAGCTTACCAACCATAAGGTCTATGGCGAAGACATTGCAATTCTTGCAGGCGATGGGCTGTTGGCCTATGCCTTTGAGTACCTGGCGGTTCATACTAAGGGCGTTGCACCAGAACGACTGCTCAAGGTGGTGGCGCGGCTGGGCAATGCGGTGGCGGCAACGGGTTTAGTCGGCGGTCAGGTGGTCGATCTTGACTGTGAAGGGGCGGCAGATATTACCGTCGAAACCCTCAACTTTATCCATACCCATAAAACAGGTGCGCTACTCGAAGCGTCCGTTGTTTCGGGTGCGGAGTTAGCCAGTGCAGATGAGGAGACGCTGGCAAAGCTGACGCAGTATGCCCGCAATATTGGTCTGGCGTTCCAGATTGTAGATGACGTGCTAGATATTACTGCCACCGACGAAGAGCTGGGTAAAACCGCTGGCAAAGATCTGACGGCTCAGAAAGCGACCTATCCGAGTTTATGGGGCATAGATGAGTCGAGACGGCAGGCTCAGCAGTTGGTTGAGGCGGCGAAGGTGGCGCTTGAACCGTTTGGCGCTAAGGCACTGCCTTTAATTGCGATCGCCGACTACATTACCAATCGCAGATCTTAACGGTCATTTTGGTCTGGTTTATTGGGGTATAACTATTTTGCCAATTTACGCACTACACCTGTTTGGGACGTCAGGACTCGCACCGATGCAAGACTTTGGCAGCATTATTCATAATCGCGTTTTGCTGGTGGCGATCGCCTCAACTATTACCGCCCAAGCCCTAAAGCTCCCGCTTGAATTTATAAAAAATCGTAAAATCAATTTCCGCGTTTTGGTCGGCACGGGCGGTATGCCCAGCTCTCACTCTGCCTTGGTGACGGCCTTAGCCGCTGGGGTCGGGCAAGTCAAAGGGTGGGATGGCATTGAATTTGCGATCGCCACCATTTTCGCCGTCATCGTTATGTATGACGCAGCAGGAGTGCGACAGGCCGCAGGCAAACAGGCGCGAGTTCTCAACCAAATTATTGATGAAGTTTTTCAAGAGCATCCAGTTTTCAATGAAAACCGTCTTAAAGAGCTGTTGGGACACACGCCCATCCAGGTCATTGCTGGCTCAGTTTTAGGCATTATTATGGCAGGGTGCTTTGGGCCATCGGGCATCTTGCTCTCGCCCTAATGAACGTCTTGGTTTAACGCTTCTGTAGACGAATTAGCTCCTGCTGAATCTGGTTCATCAGACCTGAATCAGATTGGCTCCTCTGGGTAAATTCATTAAATTCCCCAATTGACAGGTTATTTTTGCGAATAATGTTAGCCGATTCATCAAAAAAGTCTGTACAGATTGACCGGACATTGCCAGGGAGCTGACCTTGGCGACAAACATCATTGGGTAAATTCCCATTCATCATGCGACGAACCTCACGGTAGGCTCTTTTCCGGAGCGGCTCGATTTCTAGCACAGCCCCAGCATAGTTACGGATTTTGCCACTCGATTGTGCAAAGGCCGTCGAAGACCAGACCACTTGTGAATCTCCTCGACCCGACCAACTTGGCACAACCCCTGTCAGCCATGTACCACAGACCAATATAAAAATCCCCCACCCTTTGAGCGCAGAACCAGAAACCATAGGGCGTAACAATGCAGAATAGGTCATGACAGCCGATCACTCAGGCAATAAAATCTTAATCTCTTTGTCTATACTGAAGCGGGTTTTGAGTCAGAAGTTCCTGAAAATGTAGAGAAAACTGATTTGATACAGCCGAGCTATTGCACTGCTCCTTTTTAAGGTTGTTAGCTCTGCCACTATTTTATTCTGAACCTGTTTGCACAATGAAGAGCGCTATTTTTTTTGGCAGGCTTGGCATAGCTCAATCACCTTGGTTTGCAGCGTCCCTTTCGCTTCTTGTCCCTGTTTTAAGGCTGCTTCTAACGCTAGCAAAATCGCTAAAGTCTGCTGAAGCTGCTTAGGCGCAAGTGCTTTGACATCTTGACTTAAAAAATAAATTCGTTTAGGGTTCGCAATATCTGCGGCCTTCGCAATCACGCGCTCGTCACGTTCTCCAGAAGCCTGCATGAGCTTCACCCATAGCCACGTCCGAAACTGCTTAATCAGCGTTGCTGAGATTCGTAAAGGTGGCTCGTTATGACGTAATAGATCGTCGAGTACCCCTAAAGCCTTATCGGTCGAACCTTGGCGAACCCAGTTTGCCAACTCTAGGCTACTTTGCTGAGTGGTATGCACCAGCGCCGTCACCACAGCGGGGTCAACGGTTCGCACCGATCCATCTGGCTGGGTTACATAAAGCTTGAGCTTCTCTAGTTCGCTGTACAGCAGACGGGTATCGTTACCGACGGCCTCTGCCAAAAGATCCACCGCCGCATCTGTCATGGGCACATTAAGCTGCTTTGCCGTTTGCTGAACGGTTTTATGAATGATGTCCGTTTTCCAGGGTGGCGGCAGCGTAAATTCTTCGACAATGCCGATTTGCTGTAACGATTTTGTAATTTTACTGCGACCATCCGGCTTGCCGTCATAGGTAAACAGCAGGTGAGAAGAGGCGGGTAATACCGACAGCGATCGCTCCAGTTCTGCCAAGAAGGCCGATGAGTCTTGCCCTGTCAACGGCGGGTTGACCAGCCAAACCAGGCGATCGCCCTGTCCAAAGGGCAGCGTCATCGCTAAGTTAAGCCCCTGAATCAGCGCGTCTGTGCCGGACGCGCCGCTGCTTTCTACCTTGTCATAGTTAAAACTTTTCCAGGTCGAATCTAACACGCGATCTTCAAGCGTCTTCACCGCCTTTTGCAGACGAAATTCATCATCACCCCAAAATAGATAAACAGGCATTAATTTAGAGTATTCACCAACCGAGGTTTCTCTTACGATAGAGGGTGAGAGCGATCAGTGCCGATTCAACCCTAGATAGAGAGCGATCAGAATGCAGGTTTGTTTTCAGATTCAGCGTCAGACTGCTGCGGAGCATTCCCCTCGGGTTGAGACGTTTGTGCTTGAGGCCAGTCCTAACACTACTATTTTGGAATGCCTCAACCAAATTAAGTGGGAACAAGATGGCTCCCTTGCGTTTCGCAAAAACTGTCGAAATACCATCTGTGGAAGCTGTGCCATTCGGGTGAATGGTCGGCCTGCGCTTGCCTGTAAGCAAACGCTTCAAGCTGAGGTAAAGCTGGCTGCTTTAGCCCATCCTGCTGCGATCGCGGCTCATAGTGCTGCACAGTCAGAAGAGCTGCCGCCGCCGCCACCCACCATTGAAATTCAGCCCCTCCATAATTTCCCCGTGATTAAAGATTTAGTGGTGGAAATGGATCAGTTTTGGCAAAATCTGGCGCAGGTTGACCCCTATGTCAGTACGGCAGCGCGTGCCGTTACCCCAGAGCGCGAATTTTTGCAGTCTCCCGTCGAGCGTGCCGCCCTTAATCAGGTTGGCAACTGCATTATGTGCGGTGCCTGCTACTCTGAGTGCAATGCAAAAAGCGTTACGCCAGAATTTGTGGGACCTCATGCCCTGGCAAAAGCCTACCGGATGCTAGCCGATACTCGTGACGATCAGACTGCTGAACGGCTTGCCCAATATACCCAGGGTTTATCGGGCGTATGGGGATGCACGCGCTGCTTTAACTGCAACTCAGTCTGCCCCATGGATGTGGCACCCCTTGATCAAATCACCCACATTAAGACTCAGCGATTGGCTCAACCGTCTAACCCGTCAGAGCCAAGGTCTGTGCGGCATCGCAGAGCCATGATTGATTTAGTCACTCAAGGGGGTTGGATTGATGAACGTCGATTTGGCCTGACGGTAATGGGGAACCGTTTGCGCGACCTCAACGGCCTTTTGAGCTTAATGCCGTTAGGGATTAGAATGCTTGCCAAAGGTAAATTTCCAGCAGCCTTTGAGCCATCTGAAGATACTCAGACTGTGGGTGCGCTCATCGGGACGATTAAACTAAAAACATCATTGACTAAAGGATCGTCTTTTATGACCCAAGTGCCTCCAGCGTCCAAGCTCTCTAACGAAAATGAGCCTCAGAAGCTTAGCCTGAATCAACCCGAACCTAAACTAGGCTGGACGGCTTATGCAGAGCAGATTAATGGTCGTTTTGCTATGGTTGGGCTGGTTATTTTGCTGCTGCTAGAGGTCTTCACCCATCAAACCTTTCTGGCTTGGCTGGGTCTGCAATAGCGGTTCGATCGCCTGTCATGGGACAACAAATACCCCACGAGCAAGGCTCCAATGTCAAAGACTTAAGTAACTACAACTACCGAAAGTTTGGTCTTTTTTTGTTATTTTAAGGGTCAATGGCTCCAAATCTATGAAGGACGTTGGACGTAGTGGGCATCATCCACATTCAAATTGTTGAAGGCAACCCGCACCTGCGATCGCTCCTCGGCTGGCATCTACAGCAGACAGGGTACACCGTCCATCTGACCTCAGGGGTGCGACAGGCACGAGACGTATATCATCGCCAGCAGCCTGACTTAGTCGTCGTCGATTCAGATTTGGCGGATGGTGACGGGCTAGAGTTTTGTCGCTGGCTCCATCGTCAGCAGCGCCCACTGGTCGTAATGCTCTCGGCGTTGGTAAGTGAGGTGGATGTGGTGAGTGCGCTCAAAGCGGGAGCCGATGACTACCTCAAAAAGCCTTTTGGGATTCAAGAATTTCTGGCGAGAGTAGAAGCCGTCAGCCGTCGGTGCCGATCTGTACTGCCCGTGCAGCTTCGCTATGGCGACCTTCGCATTGATTTGGTGCAGCGGCGGGTGCATTACAACCACGAGCTAATGGACTTGACGCCTCAGGAGTTTAGCCTGATGTATGTGCTTGCCCAGGCTGAAGGGGTTGCCCTTAGCCGCCTAGAGCTATTGCAGCGGGCGTGGCCAGACAACATTGATAACCCCCGAACGGTGGATACGCATATTCTGTCTCTGCGTAAAAAAATTGAGCTAGATCCACAGCAACCTCAGCTTATTCAAACGGTTCGCAATGTGGGATACCGCCTTAATCTTGAATTTTTGACCACTGGAGCTAAACCGTCTCGCGTGTGGTCCGAATCTCAGGCTCCCGAAGATTCCTCAACCGTTGCCCACGAAGAACAGCGCTTTGGGTATCGAGCAGAGGCTTCACCAAAGGCTTCTTTGGGATAGTTTAGGGCTAGTTGAAATCTGTCCAGTCGGCGGAAGCTGCCGCTTTTTCAGACAGCACGGTTTGAATTTCACTCCAGTTGATGTCTTGTGCAGCTTTATCTTGCCTGAGTTGGCCTTGATCAATCCAGAGGATGCGATCGCACAAACTCTGCAAGACCGAGTACTGGTGGCTCACAATCACCACAGAACCCTTTAGCTGCCGGAGAATATTGCATAAAAGCTCAATTCTGCCCGGATCTAGCGCAGAGGTTGGCTCATCTAACAAAAGCATCTGAGGTTGTGCAATCAAAGCGCGACATATACTTACCCACTGCCGCTGACCAACCGATAGCTCCAGCGCCCCCCGCGACATCCATTCTGAAGGGATATCTAGACGCTGCTCCCAACGTTCCATTCGCTGCTGAATTTCTGCCACAGGCAACTTTTGGAGCTGGAGCGGATAGGCAAGGGTCTGCTCAACCGTCATGCCTAAAAGCTGAGATTCTTGGGGCACCAGCATGATCTGCTGACGCAGAGTAGGCGCGGGGAGACTTTTACTCGGCTGGCCTTGCCACAACATGCGACCTTCAGTGGGGTCTATCAGACGGTTGAGCAGTCTCAGCAGCGTCGTTTTGCCAGAACCCGATGCCCCCACAATGCCCACTCTTGAACCAGGCTGCTCAATGCGAAACGAAATTTGGTTGAGCAAACGAGTGTGACCTAGCCCACTGATGACGCTGACTTGCTCTAGTTCTAATTCAGCCATTCCTGGGGTTGTGTTTGGGTGATCCATGAAAGGGCTAGACCCCGACTGGCTGCGTTAGCACAGTATAAATGACCCAGAAATCGGCGATCGCCAGTAAACCCGCCACTCCCAGCAACGCCGCATACATCCAAGGCTGAGCCAGCGGCTTCACATCCTGAGTATCGATCCCCGTTTTGATCTCAATCAGCCTCAACATCCGATGAAACCCGACGATCCGCATCGGCAGCAGAAAGCCGTTGCGCTGTGTAGAAACCAGATAGTACACCAGTCCCCCTTGACCCGTAGAACGAGCCTTAAAATCTTCAATGTCAGCCCAATCTAAAGCCCAATCTCGGCGGAGGAGCGCTGGCACCCACCAGGGATAGCAAACTGCAATGCCAGTCTCATTCAAATGCACCTGCTCACTCAACGCCATATGCAGCAAAACACCGCCGCTAATGAGCGCCAGCCCCAACAAAAGCATAGAATCTTGAAACGCCATGGGAGGATCTACTGTGCCATTTAGCCGTGCTAAAAAAGGCAGCGGCAGCATCAGCGCAATATATAGGCTCCAGAGCGCCCCGCGCACCAGCGGCGAAATCTTAAACACGCTCGCGACAAAAATGTTTTCACCTAACGGCACGGTATGCATACTCATTGCAATTAAATGTTCTTGTCTCAAGTCAAATCGTCATCGAAGGACTTAACAGCATTCTATGTTCCCCACAGACTTTTGGGCTACGCTGAATCATGTACTTGGACTCACTCCGTATGCGCCTTAACCGTCTGCTCGTTACGCTTTTGATTGTGATTTGCCTGGTTGCCGCATTGGGTAATTGGATTTTGGGATCTTCTTTGAGAGGGTCTGAGCAAAGTAAAGCCGCAGATATCGCACTCATTGACGTTTACGGCAGCATTAGCGATGCAGCCAGCGCAGGGGCATTTGGATCGTCGGGTGGAGCCAGTGCCAACACGCTGCTTGAAGCCATCCAAAAAGCCCGCAAAGACAAAGTCAAGGCCATCTTGCTGAGAATCAATAGCCCTGGTGGAACTGCTGCGGCATCTCAGTCTGTGTATCATGAACTGATGCGCGTTCGCAAAGAAACCGGAATCAAAATTGTGGCAAGTCTCGGGGATGTTGCGGCCTCTGGCGGCTACTATATCGCTAGTGCTGCAAATCATATTGTTGCTAATCCCTCTACGCTCACGGGTTCTATTGGCGTGGTAATTCGCACCCAAAATATTAGTGGTCTACTGGATAAATTTGGCGTACAGTCAGGCACCGTTCAAAGTGGTCAGTTCAAAGATATTTTGTCTCCGTTTAGAAGCGCCACCGCCGATGAGCGCCAAATTCTTCAGGGGATTGTCACCGATTCCTACGAACAATTTTTAGCCTCTATTGTTGAAGGACGAGGAATTGCCTTGCCAGAACTAAGAAAACTAGCTGATGGGCGCATTTACACCGGATCCCAAGCTAAAACCTCTAAACTGGTCGATTCCCTCGGCAATTATCAGGACGCGGTGCAGCAAACTGTCAAAATGGCTGCCCTTAAAAAAGAGCCGACCATTCGCAACTATACGAAAGGCTCTTCTGGCTCTCTGTTGGGGAAGGTACTGCCCTTTTTAAGTGGCGCTGACGGCAGCAGCATGAGCTATGGCACGAGTCTGACTGCCTCAGAGAATTGGGATAAAGTGCCGCTGGCACTCATGGAGTAGGGTTCATGCTTAATGGATGTGACTCAATCTTGTTGGGCGGTGAAGCGCGTCAGCGGAGCGTTTTTGCTGCATTGCTGCCTCCAATTTGCACTTGCCTTGTTTTAGCCTTCAATGCCGCTGGGCAAATCCATCTTGGCTTGCGTGGATTAATTGGATTGAGTGCGCTATTCCTTGTGTTAGGCGCAGTAGGATGCTATTGGTATATTGCTTCTATTGATTTATTGGGGCAATGGTTTAGGCAAACGCGACCTTCAGAATCACCGAATGCTAGATTTTATCCAGGGTTAAAAAGTCTGGAAGGCTTGTGGCCCATTATTCTGCTGGGGCCAGCCATTTCTGCTCAGCAATGGTGGCCTAGTTTCGGGGCTTTTATGACGCTGTGCATTATATTTTGCACTGGACTAACGCTCATAGCTGCGATCCGTCACGCCCATAACATTCATTGGATTCAGGCCGGCTTATGCTTGTTTATAACTGTCGTTTTGGGAAGTCTAGCCATCGTTGGGCTGTTAGGATGGCCTGTGATGTTTATCCTAGGAGCGAAAAACTTTAGTATTGTCATACCTGTCTGACCCTGTTTAGTAAAACTGCATTAAGGAGACTACGCACAATAATGACTAAAGTTGCACTGATTTCTGGCATTACAGGGCAAGATGGCGCTTACTTAGCGGAGTTTCTACTGAGTAAGGGATACGAAGTCCACGGAATTAAACGCCGTGCCTCTTTATTCAACACCGATCGTATCGATCATCTTTACCAAGATCCTCATGAGAAAGATCGGCGATTTTTCCTCCACTATGGCGACCTAACAGACTCCACTAACCTGATTCGCATTGTGCAGCAGGTACAGCCTGACGAAATTTATAATTTGGCGGCTCAAAGCCACGTTGCGGTATCGTTTGAAACGCCAGAATATACTGCTAATACGGATGGAATTGGCACCCTACGTTTGCTAGAGGCCATTCGGATTTTGGGGATGACCGAAAAAACCAAGTTCTATCAGGCTTCTACGTCCGAACTTTATGGTCTGGTGCAGGAAATTCCTCAGACAGAGAAGACCCCGTTTTATCCGCGATCGCCCTATGCCGTTGCAAAACTCTATGCCTACTGGATTACGGTCAACTATCGTGAAGCCTATGGCATGTATGCCTGCAACGGGATTTTGTTTAATCATGAATCTCCCCTGCGCGGTGAAACCTTTGTGACTCGCAAAATTACCCGCGCCCTAGCACGCATCAAACTAGGGCTGCAAGACTGCCTGTACTTAGGCAATATGGACGCGCTACGAGACTGGGGACACGCTCAAGATTACGTTGAAATGCAGTGGCTCATGCTACAGCAGTCTGAAGCCGAAGACTACGTCATTGCGACAGGTCAGCAACATAGTGTCAGAGATTTCGTCAATATAGCCTGCGCTGAGTTAGGCATTGAGATAAATTGGCAAGGAAAGGCCGAAAATGAAAAGGGCTACGATGCTTCAGGGCAGTGCATTGTTGCAGTTGATCCACGCTATTATCGTCTGACAGAAGTTGAAACTCTGTTAGGGGATGCAACCAAAGCTCACCAAAACCTAGGCTGGAAACCAAAGTTTACCTTTGAGCAGCTTGTGTCAGAGATGATCAAAGAGGATTTAAACTCAGCTAAGAAAGACTCTCTGATCAAGGAGGCTGGCTACAGCACCTACAACTACCACGAGTAAATATAAGCCGTCTATGCGCGCCCAAGGTTTATTTGTGATTGCTATCACTTACTTAACGTAACCGCCAACACTGACGCTTTGATGGATTCCGAAGATCATTGTAAGAAAGTACGATGCCTAGGTTGTTTAGCAGGTTTGGATGGACTGGCTTTCTGGGATGCAGCGGTTTAGTGGTGGATGAGAGACACATTCAAAATCTAAAAATCTTGTAGAACTTGGGTTTTAGGGTTTTACATGTGTCTCTTTCGGCTGAGATCGGCAGTAAACTACTGCTAATGCAGCGTTATGCCTTTATGTCAGAGGTGCCAGTCTAATCGTGCATTACAGAGCTTGAGAGTGTCTTCAAAGAGTTTGTTTCTTGTAAATTTCTTATAAATATCGCTATATATTATTTTGTGTACAAAAAATATTAGACCTTTATTCTGCCGGCTTCTAAAGCTCGAGCCACGATTGAACAGATGGTGTAGGGGATCAAGATGACACATAACACCCATGGGCTGTTTAGAGAAAATGCATCTGCGATTCTAATTTTACAGCGGCTGATAGACCCCGTTGTGACCGTACTGATGCTGTTTATCATTGCGTGGGTTTATGACCTAGCCATCGAGACTCCCCATATTGTTTTATCCATTACGACCTTTTTGCTGATGCTCCCTGTCTTTAAGGGGGTTGGTCTATATCGACCGTATCGGAATTTGTCTCCGACGACGCTAGGGCCTAGGCTTTTGAGTGGGTGGGTGATTTTACTAGGGACGCTGCTGTTTTTGGGCTATCTGACCCAAACTTCTCTCACTTTTTCACGCGCTCTGCTGCTAACTTGGGCGATTTGTGTGCCCCTTGTACTGCTAACCATTCACCTGACGATTTGGCAGCTTTTGCGCACGGTTAGAGCCGCTGGCAAAAACCAACGGTCTGCGGTTTTGGCGGGGATCAATGACGTTAGCTACCACTTAGCCAACCAAATTCAAGAATCTCCGGAATTGGGCATTCGCCTCCACGGTTTTTTTGATGGTCATACTCAAGAGCTACCTGGGCGATTCCCGAGCCGTCGCGCGATTGGACCGTTAGAAGAATTACCCCGATATGTGAGAGAGCACAATATTGATGTGGTTTACATTGCCTGCACAACCGAAAAAGAAGAGGTGATTGCAACTCTAATTAAGGAACTACAGGATACAACTGCCTGCGTTTACTTTGTGCCGAATATTTTGATGTTTAATTTAATGAACGCTCGCTCTTATGAATTAAATGGGATTCCCTTGATTGCGGTTTGGGAGGTGCCATTTTCAGAAATTCAGTATGTTCTTAAGCGTGCGATCGATATTGTACTTTCTGCTGCTGCGATCGCCGTCTTGTCCCCTGTCATGCTGCTAATTGCGATCGCGGTTAAGCTTACCTCTCCAGGGCCTATTCTGTTTAAGCAGCGACGTTATGGGCTAAACGGGCAAGAAATTTTGGTGTATAAATTTCGCTCTATGAAGGTGATGGAGGATGGTGGCAAGGTTCAGCAGGCGACCAAAAACGACAGTCGGATTACGCCGCTGGGAGCCATTTTACGCAAAACGTCTTTAGATGAGCTGCCTCAATTTGTGAATGTTTTACAAGGCCGAATGAGCCTAGTGGGGCCGCGCCCTCATGCGGTTGCCCATAATGAAATGTATCGGAAGCTCATTAGTGGGTATATGTTGCGCCACAAGGTAAAACCTGGCATTACGGGCTGGGCGCAGGTGAATGGCCTTCGAGGTGAAACCGATACGCTAGACAAAATGCAGCAGCGCGTCAACTTTGACTTAGAGTACCTTAGAAACTGGTCTTTAAGCCTAGACCTACAGATTTTGGTCAAGACAGCGCTTGTCTTTTTAAGAGATCAAAATGCTTACTAAGCTTGAATTTGGCAGAACGCTTATTGCGGCTCTGGCTGATGAGTAGCCTTTAGAAGGCTAAAGTAAAGTACGCCATAGATGACTAGGGTGAGCAGTACAAAAAGACTCGCGCCACTCGCGCTATGCCAATAGTGGAACTGCGCTGAAAATTGCGGCGGCGAGAGTACCGCAAGCATTGCGACCCGAATACCATTCATCACAAACCCTAGCAGCATGGCGAGAAGTGCAAACGGAATGCAGTGCGATCGCCGCGTTGGGAATACACATAGAAAGATCACCGCAATACTGAGCATGTGCAAAATAAGGTTAATGCCTGAGCAGGCAGGCACAACCTCTACCCCACCATTGGGCACCTGAATATAGAAACCATTGGTAGAGACTGGGTAGCCTAAATACCAAAGTGCGTAGGCAGCAAACTTTGCGGTAATTGGCGCTAACCCAAAAGCTGTATCTGGCACCAGCTTGGGGATGCCAAAAATGGCTAAAATGCAGAACTCTTTAAAATAAAACTTAGCCTGAGCTGCTCCAATAAAGATTAAAAACCATCCTAAATAGGCCGCTAAAGGGAAAAACCCAAGCATTTTTTCGCCAGGATGGACAATGCTAATGACCAACACCGCTGTGACTAAAACGTAGCCTAAAAAGCTGGAGACTTTATCTTGATTTATCTTGAAGTGCTGGCGTCTGTCCCATAGCAGCATTGCGATAGAAGCCCATAGTAGCAGGCTCATCATCAAAAAAGCCTGTTTGCCGAGATAAAGACCGAGTGAAAAATGGATAGAAGACAGTACAGCAAGACAAATTACACCTGTCCTGAAATCGGAGCCATTTTTATTTTCATCGAAAAGAATTTGCTTCAACCGCTGCATAGCTTGCTAATGGTCTGAGCGACGACAACACATACAAAAAAACCTCACGATAACGATACATCGTAGAGGTCATTTTTGCGAATAGATTTATTGATGGAGCCACGGCAGAAAGATCTAAGATGCACTGCTTTCTGCTTATGTCGATTCGCTTAAAGCCCACTGAGGGATGCAAATAGACCAAATACATTAGAGCTGCCGTTCAACACAAACTGATTAATTTGCTGCATGTCAGTGTATGGCATTTCGGTGAGCTGCTCGACTGTGCCGTACTTGATGAGCTGTGGGACATCCCAGGATTTCTTTGTTTTCATGGTGAAATGATTAACCAACACGAACAGAATTTTTATTTTGTGTCCCCCTTGTACAATAATAGCCGTCTTTTTGAAACTGGCAAGGGCTAGGCCATAGATCCTAATAGATCTCTTGAATGTATCTTTGGGACAGTAGAATCTAGAGGGCAGTTCAGTCTGGCGATTTCTATCAACATGAATTGGAATCGGAATATTTTTGCTTTGAGTATTGGCGTTGTGTGGATTGCTCTAGCAGGCTGCGATCGCGCTTCTCTTGAGCGCACATTTTCGGCTGACCCAAAAGCAAGTCAATGGAATGCTGCCACCCCAGCACCCGTTGCCCTTCCCGCTGGGTTTCCTGAGGCTGTGCGCTACCCAGATGCAGTGCTAAAGCAGGTTTCTGTGCTGCCTAAGCCGCCCAGCGTATCTACAGAAGCTGCCGCTGCACCACAGGGCTATCAGACTCAGTGGACAACCGCCAATAACGCCCCAGAGATTCTCAAATTCTATCGGGCACGTCTACAAGCAGCGCCTTGGCAAGGCTTTCAGGAGGGGACAGGGGATAGTGTGACCGTTCTATCTGCCCAACTGCAAACGCAGCAGATTTCGATTTCTGTGCCGCTGTCGTCATCTAGCGCTGCACAGCCGTCTCCGGTTGAGTTTTCTATTACCTATCAGACAGGCGGCGTAGCTGCGGCTGTCAGTAACGGTTCTGATGGTGTGACTCCAGGCGCGGCATCAGGTCTATTTGCAGATTTAAGCCAGGTGCCGCAATCTCTACAGCCCTATATTAAGGATGTTGCTCAGTTAGATGTACTAAAGAACTCGGATGGGGCACCGAATCAGGCTATTTCAAGAGCCGTGTTTGCCCAATGGCTGGTGGAGCTGAATAACCGCATTTATGGCGATCGCCCTGCCCGTCAAATTCGGCCTATCGCGACAGCCGCTAAACCTGCCTTTATGGACGTGCCCACTAACCATCCCATGTTTTCGTATATCCAAGGTTTGGCTGAATCAGGTTATTTACCGAGCGCTCTGTCAGGAGATACCACCCAAACTCGATTTCGCCCCAATGACCCTTTGACCCGCGAAACGCTGCTGCTTTGGAAAGTGCCGATTGATCGTCAGCGGATTTTGCCAGCCGCTTCATCTGAGCGAGTTAAGCAGCTTTGGGGCTTTAAAGATGCCAATCGCATCACGCCTACCGCCCTTTCTGCGGTTGCCGCAGATCATCAAAATGGAGAACTCTCCAACATCCGTCGAGTGTTGGGT
The DNA here is from genome assembly GCA_041752855.1 of Thermosynechococcaceae cyanobacterium. Taxonomy (GTDB): domain Bacteria; phylum Cyanobacteriota; class Cyanobacteriia; order Thermosynechococcales; family Thermosynechococcaceae; genus JAAURS01. The sequence goes on along the minus strand of JBGSVR010000461.1, from coordinate 1,321 downwards.
TCTACGCTATTATTTCAGCCGCAAAAGCCTGTAACCTATGCAGAGGCAGTCTCTACACTTTGGTTTATTGGCACTGAGGGGGATAGTTTATCCGTGCAGGATTTGCTGCGCTCAAAACAGCAGCAGGAGCAAAACGCAGCAGCGGATCCATCCCCTTCACTTAACCCTGATGCTCAAAAATAACGGTTTCAAAAAGTCTGCTGTTGTACAAAGGCTGTACGCTGGTTTTGCCTTCTAGACGGAGTGGCGATGGTTCTGATGCCGGTTTTTGCCAAGCTGCAACTAACAGCAAAATGATGGTGAGGGCGATCGCATGGCTTATCAGTATTCCCTGTTTTGCTAGCGTCATTTTCTTGCCCTCCGGCTCCAGTCTGTTTAATGAAATAATTTAATAGGTTAACTATCACTTAGATAGCACGCATACTATGTGACCTTGCCGTTAATTTTCAGTGATCTTCATCACACTCTGCACTTAAAGTTTCCTATGTCAGATTCTGTCAAAATTAAGCCACGCTCTGCCATCCTAGGCCAACAGGGTGAAATGCTGGTGGCTCAGTGGCTTGAGGGGCAAGGCTGGTCAATTTTAGCGAAAGGCTGGACAAGCCGCTGGGGAGAGCTAGATATTGTGGCGCTTCGAGAGGAGGGTCGCCATAATTGCCTCGCGTTTGTAGAGGTCAAAACGCGCAGCCGAGGCAATTGGGATGAAGATGGTCTATGTGCGATTACTCAGTCTAAGCAGACCAAACTGTGGAAGACAGCTCAGCTTTTTCTGGCAAAGCATCCGCATCTAGCAGAGGCATACTGTCGTTTTGATGTGGCGCTGGTGACTGTGCGGCGATCGCCCTCCAAAGTCTCCCCGAGTTCTCTCGCTGCGATCGTGCTGGGTCAGCCCGTGGTGATGGAAGGCAATGAGTTGACGCTGCATACTTATATTGAGTCTGCATTTGAGTTGAGCTATTAAAAATGAGGGTTTGATCAATTACCTTTGGTTGACACCGCTACTTTCTAAGACTTTTACGCCCTGGTTTTAAAACTGGCGAAATACCAGTCAAGATATAGCTGGTTGAGCGGAGTCGAAACCAGCGGCGCAGCCAACCGATCTAGAAGTTTGGCTAAAACAAGTGGATAAACACCTATGCTGGGTTTTCGCTTCGACTCCCAATACTGTTCGGTTAAGCCTTATGCCTGATTCTAAATTAGTTTGTGTCCAGAAAATTTGCCCATGCCTCTGCCATTGAGGGAGGAAGCAATGAGGAGATTTTTAAGCCAGTGGTTGTCATAAGCAAAGCCATTAAGGTCTCTAAAGGGAGAGCAGGTAAAA
>JBGSVR010000460.1:0-3348 GCA_041752855.1 Thermosynechococcaceae cyanobacterium | reverse complement strand
TTAGGCATTACGCCCTATTTTGCCGATACGGTTAAGCTCCCGAATGGGGCACATTCTGCCCGCTGCTGGCTGGCAAATGCTCACTTCTTTTTGGCATTTTTCTTTTTGCAGGGTCATCTCTGGCACGCCCTTAGAGCCATTGGATTTGACTTTAAGCGTATTGAAAGCGCTTTAAATTCAATTGGAGAGCCTGAACCTGCGGCTCCAACAAGAGCTGCAACTGCTAAAGCAGAAGTGGCAGCCGCTTCCGCTACGAAGTAGAAACGCTACGCATTGAATGAGGGACTTGGATATCCATTGAGTCCAAGTCCCTTGCTCTCAAGCATTCTCGATAGGAATTAGGAAAATGTCTAAAATCGGTCTATTTTTTGGAACCCAAACGGGCAATACGCAAACCCTTGCCGAAGATATTCAAAAAGCCTTAGGGGGAGAGAGCGTCGTCACCCTTCATGATGTTGCTGACGCAGAAGCCAGTGACCTTGCAGACTACAATGCCCTCATCATTGGCTGCCCCACCTGGAATATTGGTGAAATGCAGAGTGACTGGGAAGGGCTATACGAGGAGCTAGACAGCGTTGATTTTAACGGTAAAACAGTCGCCTATTTTGGCCCTGGCGACCAGATTGGCTATGCCGACAACTTCCAAGATGCCATGGGCATTTTAGAAGAAAAAATTTCGAGCCTCGGCGGCAAAACAGTAGGGCATTGGCCGATTGACGGCTATGACTTTACTGAGTCTAAAGCGGTCAAAAACGGCACCTTTGTTGGCCTACCCCTCGACGAAGACAATCAGTCTGAGCTGACCGACCAGCGGATTAAGGCTTGGGTTGCTCAACTGAAACCAGCATTTGGGCTGTAGCGTCATGACACAACAACCCGAAGTTCTTTGGCTAAGCGGTAGCCCTAGCCTACAGTGTTTTGACCGTCCACTTTTAAGTGTTTTAGCGTCTCAAGCCAATGTGGTGCAGTGGCAGTATTGCCAAGGCCAAGATGAAGCCAGTTCGCTCTCAAACGCGGTTCATTTGCTGCACAACTATTTAGAGCAGATTAACCAGCCCATTCACCTTATCGGTCACGGCATTAGCGGCGTGATTGGTCTGCTGTATGCGCGGCTTTACCCTGATAAAGTGCGATCGCTTACCCTTCTTGCGGTGGCAGAACAGCCTGCAATGACTTGGCAAACGCATTACTATGTACAGCGCCATCTCATGTCATGCAGTCGTGAGCAGGTTTTGGCCTTTATGGTTCGCAGTCTGTTTGGCTCAGATACGCCCTATCCTGCAAAAGATTTAGTGCGCGCTTTAGATAGAGATTTAGCGGAAGCCCCTTGTCTACACTCGCTTTTTCGCGTTGCTGACCTGCCTAAGGGCGGCATCTTAGCACCGCTCATGGTGTGCGGCAGCCAAACCGATTCCGTTGTACATGCCCCTGCGCTGTTGGAGTGGAAAAACTGGCTGAAGCCCACCGATCGACTCTGGGAATGTTCGACCGGACGACACTTTTTCCACTACATCCAACCCCACCAAGTTGCAGAACAGGTGTTTGAGTTTTGGCACTCTGAAGTGTTTGCAGCCGAGATAGCCGATATATCCATCTCTCAAGCGTTTAAATCAGAAACCGTCTCAGTCTCTTCTACTGTCGCTTTTTAGTCTCAATAAAAGTGGGCAAAACAACTTCAATTGCGTTCACACCTTAGTAGAGGGCAGGTTTCGCTCAAACAGGCTTGGTTCTGACCCAAAGACCTCAGTAAAACCTGCCTCCTACAGTCATTTAGTCTTTACACCGTTTATCTTTTTCATGATTCATGTCTGAGCAACTTGGCAATCAAGTCGTTGAGCTATTTATCTTAATCTGGTGCTTTGGCTGTGCCTGGGCATTGATAGCACTCCTCTGCTGGAGCGCTTGGAATACTTGCCGTCATGGGATTCAACAGCTTAAGCGACTTCATGGCATCCCTTGCAGTCGCTGCATTTACTTCACCGGAGATCATCGCCTCAAATGTACAGTTCATCCCTATACAGCACTCTCTGAAGAGGCACTCAACTGCACTGACTTTGAACCAGTCCCGTGTTATGCTCCACAGCCTCACAGGCTGATGAAGCCAACACTTTCTTTGCTTCCGAGCCGAGTCAAAGTTGACCCAATGGCGTAAAGGTTCACAATGTTCTGTTTTTGAGAAATCTCAGCAAAATGAGAATAGGAATTACTCTCATCTAGTATAGTCAGAATGCCGCTCCGTTTTTTTAGCTTGCGCTGAATGAGTTGGCAATCTTACGCTGGCTTGCGGCCAGTGGTTATTTAATCTACGTGTGAGGAATTTACGTGACGAAGTCAACCTTTTTGCTAGCAGGCAGTTTGGGCTTACTGAGCCTGGGTGCTACTGTTTCCGCTAATGCCTTACCTGCGACAGAGTCGCTCGGTCAGGTTACGTCCGTTTCTCAGCTCTCTGATGTGCAGCCCACTGACTGGGCATTTCAGGCATTGCAGTCTTTAGTCGAACGTTATGGCTGTATTGCGGGTTATCCTGATGGCACCTTCCGAGGCAATCGTGCCGCAACGCGCTACGAGTTGGCTGCTGCGCTCAATGCTTGCTTAGATCAAATTAGCGATCGCTTTGCCACCAAAGAAGATCTTGCCACGGTCAAGGCTTTACAAGAAGAATTTAAGACAGAGCTTGCCACCCTTAAAGGTCGTGTCGATGGTTTAGAAGCACGCACTAAAACCCTTGAGGCTCAGCAGTTTTCAACCACCACCAAGCTGCAAGGTCAGGCTATTTTTGGGGTGCAGTATGGCGACCAAATCAATACCCCAGGCACCAATAGCAGAGCAACGGCGATCGCCCGTGTCCGACTTTCTTTTAACACCAGCTTCAATGGCAGTGATCTTCTTGAAACCACGCTTGAAACTGGAAACGGTGGGCAAGACTTTATTGGTGGATCTGGAATTGCCCTGGGCGGCAGCGGTGTAGACTATGCCGAGACGGGGCCAAACGTTACTCTTCAGCGCTTAGCCTATACATTTAAGCCCACCAAAAACCTAAGCGTTACGGTAGGCCCTATCTTAGAAGCATCTGACTTCATTGATAGCAATAGCTATGCCAATGATGAAGCAGAAGACTTTAGCTCTGGCTTCTTTATTAATAACCCTCTTATTATCGTCACCGAGCCAGGTGCAGGTGCAGGCTTTGACTGGAATATTGCAGGTGGCCCTTTGAGCCTACGGGGTGCTTTCGTTGCGTCTAACGCCACTAATTCGGTGGGCAGCGGCGGTTTATTTGGCGACCCCTATCAGGCATCTGCTGAGCTAGAGTACGCCAAAAGTTTTGGCAAAGATGATAAAAATAAGTTT
>JBGSVR010000459.1:0-3955 GCA_041752855.1 Thermosynechococcaceae cyanobacterium | reverse complement strand
CTGACGATACAGGTGGGTAGGGTCATTCATGGGTTTTTGCTCTTGTTTGGTCACTTAAGCGTCTCATGAATCCCTATCCTTTGTCGTCCTCAAACCTCGCTCTCGTAAGCTTTGTAGATACTTGTGTCAGGCAGTCAGGGCAGGAGGTTCCTGTCACCCAGGCTATGTTGAGGCCGTGTGGGGTCAGAAAGACGGTCAAGACAAGCCAAAAGGGGACTGCTGAGGGTGGCAGGCTATGACTTCAGTCTGCGCTGAAAATGGATAAGAGGGGCGATCCACCAATCAAAACCATAAAGCCAAAGCAAAAAAAACAGCACTACCTGAACTTAAAAACGAAAACAGAAATAGAGTGAATGTTGCTACTGAAAACCGCTGATAAATAGGTGAAGGTTAAAAAAACTGAACTATCCTAAATGCAATAAAATAATTGGCATGTATGAGTTTGATTCGATTTTGGTTTATTCTGTGTAAGTTCGGTTTATTTAAACAAACCTACTTAGTTTCAATTTACAGAAAGATTTCTCAGAAATATTATGGCATCTCACAGTGACTACAATAGCTGATAAGAACTTCCATCATTTCTACAAATGGATTAAACATTATCGGTTTCAGTAGATAACCTGCAACATTTAGATTATATGCCTGCATACGATCCATTTCTTCATCTGAAGTGGTGAGCACGACAACAGGAATTGACTTTAATTTTAGGTCAGACCTCAATAATTGTAAAAACTCGATCCCTCCCATTTTCGGCATATTTAGATCTAGTAGGATTAACAGCCGACTTGATGGAACTGCTACCCCTTCATTTTCGTTTCCTTGAAGTATTGAAATAGCCTCTAAACCGTTTCTAGCAATAAATAAGGAGTTTCCTATGTTGCCCTTCTTAAATGCTCGTCTGATATTCATGATGTCTACTTCATCATCTTCAACGAGTAAAATATTGATTTTGCGGCTTTCCATATTTTCGCTGAGATATTTTTCACACCCTAGTTATCTGACACTACACTAATATGTTTTAAAGAAATCTGTCTAAAGAAGGAAACATACCATGATTGTTAAAGTCATGCCAAAGACTTTCTGACCAAAATTACAGTACATTTGCAGTTACGGGCGATCGCCTCAGGAAGGTTTCCCTGAATCACCTGTTGTAACAGTCCTTCTCGACTCGCACCTAACACAATGACATCGCATTGATCTTTCTGGGCTAAATCAATGATGGCTTCAGAGACTGAAGCTGCGCACACGGGGATTGTCATCACGGAGTTTGAAAGGCATTCCCTCAAAAAGAAAGCATCCTGTTCTAGGAGGTCAGTGCTATGAACAGTGTCAGAGGGATGAAAGACCTGGCAAAGCTTAATTTCAGGTTCCCGACTCAATGAAACGAGAGCGGGCAAAAGTTGCAACGCAAACTGAGCATTAGGGCCACCTGCAATAGGCAGCAGCCACCGCTTCAGTTGCAGAAGCTGCATTAACGTCTGAAATGAAGATTTAGAGGAAAAGACATCGCCATTTTGGAGATTTGTCCCCAGTGCTTGACCCAGTTTCACCAAGACAACATCGCAGCCCGCCTGTCGAATGAGCGTATCTACGGTATCGCCAAAGATACGCCCCGGCGTTGAAGCGTGCCCTTTCCATCCCATTAGAGTCAAATCAATATGACGCTCTTTAATGGTTTCTAGAACTGCCTGTGCAACGTCATGAGCCACTCTTACTTGGGTATGAACCGAAATGTTCAAGGTTTGCCCTAACTCAGTCGCATGGTCTGCGATCTGTCGGCTTAGTCGAAGATCAACGGGCACTTCAGCTAGAGAACTATGGCGCGGCACGGTAATGATTTGCAAACATTCAAGTTCATAGCTATTTTTCTGAGCCATCGCGGCAGCCAGCCGGAGCAAAACATCAGCCGTATGCGGATTACTCAACAGCACCAATAATCGTCCTTGACCAATCTCAGGCATCCGAGACTGGTAAACGATAAAAGAAGGTTCAGGCTTTGGAACTAACCGCTCAACGCCTCCCGCCAAATTTGCGGCTTCAGCCCGAATTATGTCACTGCGGGTGATGATACCAACCAATCTCCGCCCCTCAGTTACAGGCAAGCTGTTAAGACTGTAACGGTTGAGCAGATAGAGTACATGGGTTAAGGTGTGCGTCGGGGCTACCGTAACAGGCTCCGGCGTCATAATTTCCTGAATCGCTGTTGCTCCCCCTAACCGCCGTTGGGCAATACTCGCCAAGTCACTTTGGGTCAGAATCCCTACTAATTTACCCTCTTCCATCACCGGAAAAGTTCGATGAGAGGACTGGGAAAACGCCTGAATCGCCTCATTTAGGGTGATCCGGCTTGGTAAGGTTTCGACTCTGGTTTTCATAATATCGGCGGCTTTTAGACCTGCCCATACCCCTTCTGCGGTCGGGTCTTTTTCCAGGTGAATCCCGCTCCATTCCAATAGACGGTCATAGAGCGACCCAGGCGAGAGCGTTTCCGCGACCAGATAGGCAATGCCTGAACCCACCATGAGTGGCAGCACTATGTTGAAGTCCATTGTCATTTCAAAGACAATTACGATGGACGTAATGGGTACTCTTGCGACGGCGCTAAAAAAGATGCCCATGCCTGCCAGCGCAAAGGTCGCTGATGGCTCCACTCCAAGCAGGTTTTGCTCAAAACTACCTACCAGGGAACCAAGAGCCGCACCTAAAATCAACGAAGGGGCAAAGAGTCCTCCTGGTGCCCCCGAACTATAGGCAACGAGGGTTAACGCACCTTGTGCAATAAAAGCAATCAAGGGAAATTGCCAATTACTACTTCCCATCATCAACAGTTCTCTGAGTCCCGTTCCATCTCGAAAGGGGAGCGGGAGTAGGGCTGCTCCTAAACCTGTGATTAGCCCAGCTAATCCTACGCGCAAGGGCAGGGGAAGTTTGAGACGGCGATTGAGGGTAAGGCTTGATAAAACCCCTTGATTGAATAAAGCACCAAGGATGCCAGCCAAGATACCCAAAAGTAAATAAAACGGGATGTCTTGAGGTGAAAAGCTGGTAATTAGTGTGCTGGGCTTAAGGTCTAAGCTACCTCCACCCAGCCACCGAGAGACGGTCGCACCAATAAAGGATGCCAGAATTGCCGTTCCCAAAGTCAAATTGGAGACATCCTGAAGCAGTTCTTCTACAACAAACAGCACTCCAGCAATGGGCGCATTGAAGGCAGCAGCTAAACCTGCCCCTGCTCCTGCGGCAATAAGCTGACGGCGGTGGTCAGGCGATGTTGGAAATCGGCGGCTAAGCGTTGCCGCTAATGCAGCCCCCATTTGTACCGTTGGCCCTTCGCGTCCAAGGGGTAGCCCAGAACCCAGTACCAAAACACCGCCAAGCAGTTTAACCACTGCGACACGCAAATCCAGTGCCATTGGGACTCGCGCCAATACTGCCTTGACTTGGGGGATTCCACTCCCTGAAGTCTCTGGGGCGACTTGCTCAACCAGTAAACCTGCTAATAGTCCGCCCATTAATCCCACAGCAGGCAGCACAATCCAGGCAGGCCATACGTTGCTCAAATGGATACGCCAGCCACCAAGCCAGCCTACACCCTGTTTTAGAAAAACTGCCGCAAGAGCTGATACTAGCCCAATTAAACAAGCTTCAAGGATCGCAAAGCGGTTAGCACGTAAGATCTGACGATAAAGACGCTTCCAGAGAATCTGTCCAAGGCGTTTCATTCTGTCTTATGCGTTGAGGGGCTATCCAAGATGTCCGACTCAAATCTTGAGTATGACTTGAGACTTTTTTTGTTGTAGAGGAATGGTGAATCGGCGATCGCCAAGCCAGTGAGTGAATGACTCCCACAACTCTATAGGTTTACACAAACACCGCGCTATGCTTCAAAAGACTGTAAAAAGGGTGAGAGTTCCTTTGTAAGCTGGCCTGCACGTACCCGTTCAGCATAGGTATC
>JBGSVR010000458.1:0-2339 GCA_041752855.1 Thermosynechococcaceae cyanobacterium | reverse complement strand
AGCAGGGCTGATTTATTGACCAGAGAAAAATGACACAGTCTGAAATTTCTCCAATGATCCAACACATTCATCGCTGGGTGAGCGGAGTCGAATCCCAGCACAGGTCGTGGTGTTGGGTTCGGCTCCGCTCACCCAACTTAGACTTTTCGTATTTTTCAGGGTTTTCATCTCATTGATGAATATTCTTTCTTCAATAAATCAGCCCTGCTACCAGGAGGGGATTAATGGCTCGGAATATGGCAAATATCTTTGCTAAAGCCGGAGAGGGCAGGTTTTACCGCAAGCTTCTGTTTGGTATCAGTACGGCTTTAGCTAAACCTGCCCCTACAGACCTGCCTCTCTGTATCTTTATGCTTCGCTTTCGGGGACAAACTTCATGGCTGCACCATTCATGCAGTAGCGTTTGCCTGTGGGGGCAGGGCCATCATCAAAAACGTGGCCTAAATGACCACCACACTTGCTGCAATGGATTTCGGTGCGAACCATAAAAAATGCGCGATCGACGGTCGATTCAACGGCATTTTCAATGGGATCATAAAAACTAGGCCAGCCCGTGCCGCTATTGAATTTAGTGCCTGAGGTAAAGAGTGCTTGACCACATCCTAGGCAGTCATAGGTGCCCTTTTCATACTGTTTATCTAGAGGGCTTGTGCCTGCACGCTCTGTACCGTGTTCCCGCAGGACACGGAAGGCTTCTGGAGGAAGGCTTTGACGCCACTCTTCTACGGTTTTAGTGACTTCAAACTGTTGTTGTGAGGCTGCCATAGCGGATGATCTCCTAAACCATTGATTGAGAATAAAAGTAGAACCGAACCAAGCAAGACCAGCGGTTAGGAAGGTGCGTTTGTTCATGAGTTGGGAGTAGTGAGACTCATTGAAGGCGTTTTATCTATGATGACAAAATTTAGACGAATGAGGAACCGTCAGAAGGAAGGCTCCTTCGCATTGCCTCAACCATCGTTAAGCAGGCTGAAAATGGCTCAGTTTTGACTGAAGTTCAGCAGGTGCAAATACACCATGCTCTGTAATAATGCCTGCGATGAGATCGGCGGGGGTTACATCAAAGGCAGGGTTATAAAACTCCACCCCTGGCGGGCATAACCGCGCTGCGCCCACGGTATGAATCTCGGACGGATCGCGTTCTTCAATGGGGATGCCGCTACCGTCTGTAAGCTGGAAGTCGATGGTAGAAAGGGGAGCCGCTACATAAAAGGGAATGTTGTGGGCTTTGGCACAGAGCGCCACGCTATAGGTTCCAATTTTGTTGGCGGCATCGCCATTGGCGGCAATGCGATCAGCACCCACGACTACCACATCAATTTTGCCGAGCTTCATACAGTGAGCTGCCATATTATCGGTAATAAGCGTCACGGGGATGCCTTCTTGGACGCATTCCCAGGTTGTGAGCTTTGCCCCCTGTAGGCGCGGTCGGGTTTCGTCAGCATAAACGCGCTCTAGTCGCTCCGCCGCCCAAGCCGATCGCACCACACCCAAGGCGGTGCCATACCCTGCCGTTGCCAATGCGCCTGCATTACAGTGGGTGAGCAGCCGCAGTTTTTGGGGTGTTTGCGGCAGTATAGACAGGCCATGACGACCAATTTCTTGACAGGTGTGGAGGTCTTCAGTGGCGATCGCATGGGCTTCATCCAGCAGCCGTGCCTGAATTTGCTCAACCGAGCCAGGGGTTGCCCGAGCCACCTGCATCATGCGGTTGAGAGACCAAAACAAATTAACGGCGGTCGGGCGAGTGGCGGCTAGAGTTTGAGAAACTTGATCGAGACACTGAAGAAATTCGACGCGATCAGTTTCAGGAAGCTCTCGTGCACCTAAATACAGGCCGTAGGCGGCAGCAATGCCGATGGCAGGGGCACCACGCACAATCATGACTTTGATGGCCTCAACCATATCGGCACAGCGCTTAATCTCTACCACGCTGTATTCAGACGGCAGTCGGGTTTGATCAATGAGCCGCACATGGTCATCTTGCCAAACAACTGGATAAATAGAAGTCTTTAACGTCATAAAACCTGTCCAGCAACCGATAACAGCTAGTGATTATGATAGAGCAGCTATAGGCCAGATTCGGCAGTCCGGCGATACTTTGTCTCATAAAAGCGAGCCACGGCCTGACCCAGCGTAAAAAGTATTGCCGCATCGCTGGAAGCTCCAATCACAGCCCCTACACCAGGGATCAGTTCTGTAACCGATAGCCCCGTCTTGATTAGGCTGGTGCCCCCAAAAGACAGCCCATAAATCGCCAGCACTTCACCGCGTCGGGAGGCATCACTCAGCGGCAGGTCATAAATTGCTGCAATGCGGTAAATCATTTCAGCCTGAAG
>JBGSVR010000457.1:0-6670 GCA_041752855.1 Thermosynechococcaceae cyanobacterium | reverse complement strand
CGATAAAATCCCGTAGCTCATCTATAGGTTTCGGTTCTGAGTTATTACTCTGATCCTCAGATATGTCTTCCATAAGTGTCAACAGACTCTAGAGCTATGATAGATTCTAAATATTTTACAACTGATTTAGGACTGCTATATTCTGGCCTTGCATTTTGCCACCCCTTAAAACCTATCTCACGAAGGAATCGTAGCCAAAAAGTAATCATGAAAGTAAGCTACACCCCTACTGTCTCTCGCTCTGGCTCCAACACCTTTTGCGAGTAGAACGAGGCCGACTCTTGGCCTGTGGCGCACTCTTTGGCAAACTCAATCAGGTGATAGCTCGCCCAGCCTGTCCCAATCACATCCTCAATTTTGCCAGCTTTGAGTGCAGGCCCTGCGAGCTTCCAGAAGGTTTTGCGGTAGCTGCTAAACACGCCCATGCGAACCAAAATATTGCTCATCATAATCAGCGCCTTTTTGATATTCGGCCAATTCACACGGGCAGGGCTATTGGGAGCCACAATGCGATTGGCATAGGTGTAATTCACCTGGTATTGATAGCGCTCGTACAAAAACTCAGGTTCGTAGGCGGTGGTAATCACCCGTCGCCACATTGCCAGCACCTCGTCGTAGGGCATCAAAAACTTGACGTTAGATTCACGGGTGGGGTCTTCGTCAAACAGCAGCCGATCTTCTTTCTCAAGCCGCGCCCATAAAGCAGTCTTGGGTAGGGCATACAGCAGATTAATGGTCAGCACAGAGATATTAGAGGCTTTGATGAAGTCGAGGATGCGATCGCCCGTCTCTGCCGTATCGGTATCAAACCCAATAATGATGCCCGATACCACTTCCATACCGTACTTATTGAGCTGCTTCACTGCATCCAGAATGGGCATACTCAGGTTTTGATCTTTAGAGATGGCGTGGAGTGCTTCTGTTTCTGGCGTTTCAATGCCGCAAAACACCGTGGTGAAATAGGCTTCGCGCATTAGCTCCAGCAGCTTGGGGCTTTGGGCAATATTGAGGGTGGCTTCACAGGCAAACTGAAGCGGATAGCCCCGCTCTTTTTGCCACTCGATGAGCTTGGGTAAAAAGTCTGTAACGGCACGACGATTGCCGATAAAGTTGTCATCTACAAAATAGACTAGACCTGGATTGCCAGATTCCAGCATGGCATCGAGTTCATCTAAGATTTGCTGCGGAGTTTTAAGGCGCGGGTTGTGTCCATACAGCGTAGGGATGTCACAAAACTCACAGTTGAAGGGGCAGCCACTGGAAAACTGCACGCTGCCGAGCAGGTACTGATTTAGGTCAATGTGGTGATAGGCGGGGGTGGGGAACTCACTCAGCGGCAACCGCTCTAGGGTTTCGAGGCAAAGCTGTTGGGCTGGACGCTCAATGGAGTTATCCAAATGCTCAATTAGCTTTTCATCCGCATCGCCCAGTTCACCCATGCGTAAAATATCGAAGTCTGGATAGTATTCTGGACAGCCGGAAACCGAAGGCCCACCCACAACCGTCAGTTTGCCGTGACGATGGGCGATCGCATTAATTTCGTTAATCTGAGGCCGCTGAATGTGCATACCGCTGGTGATGACGACATCTGCCCAGCGATAGTCGGCTTCCGTGGCAGGGTTGGCGTTTTCGTCAATGAGGCGCACATCCCACTGTTTGGGGAAGTAGGACGCAACCAATAGCAGTCCTTGGGGGGGCATAAAGGCTTTGACCCGTCCACCCGTGAGCTTATAGGAGTAGTGAAACGTCCCAAAGGATTTACTGTAGCGCGGAAAAATCAGCAGAATGCGCCGATGATTTTTGGGAACATACTTTACTTGACCTGGCAGACTTTCGGGAACGCCCGTCTTAATTTCTGTTGGAACCGTCATCTTAAGCTACTCCTCAACACCGACGAATCTTCGCGTTTTTTCTTACTGTAACCAAAGTTTTTGAGCAAATGCGTTTCCGTAGAGTTTGCGTGGTCCAATTTCGAGAAGCGGTTTGCCTACATTTTTAGGCAAATTAAGGGTAAATGGGTCTTTCGGGTCTTCTGGGCGACGCAAAAAGTCAGTCACAAAAACGACAGGACGCATTGGCATACTGGCGCTATTGCCATCCCAGTATTGCTGCATCTGTGCTTTTGTAATAAACATTTTAGGGGTAGCACCTGGAAATTTAGGCGGTAAGCGGCTTACGCCACTATCCGTCAGGACGAATAAAGTCTGGTAGGCAGTTCCCGATGCGCCCCGAACCCAGTCGTCAAATTGATAGCTCATGAAGCTATAGCCGCTGTTCTTGGGGTTTTCAGCTCCATTGGGCTGCTTTTGGGTAGAGGATTCTTTAGGAATTTGAATCCCCTGCGGCTCTAGATAAAAACTCATTGCGCCAGCCGCACCCAGCTCGCGAGAGCCTTCAAAAATCCAGAGGGCATCAGTCTGAAGGTGTTTTTTAGCCTCCAACACAAGGGTTTTAGAGGAGCGAAAGTCCTGAACGACTCTAAACCCTTGAATGACACAAGCCCAGGTGGTTCCAAAGCCAAACCAGAGCAAGATAAGGGCGATCGCCAACTGCCTCCGCAACAGAAATACGCCACTCCCAATAAAACCCACGCTAAGGCCAACAATTTGAACCGTTACAATGGTCTGCACTCCTTTGGTCTGGGATAGTTCTGGAAACAGCGCGATTACCTCTTGAGGAAGCCAGAGCAGCCCTGTCATGAGGGCTACCCCTAGACTTGTCATGATCCAGCTAATCCAGACGCGCGATCGCTCTGCTTTGCCTTGCCACGCCATTGACCACCAGTATCCGGTCATCATTGCCAAGGGCGGGACGGCAGGGATGGAGTAGTAGTACAGCCGAGAAGAAAGGGGCAAAAACATCACAATAGGCAATACTGCCAGTACGCCTAGCAGCGTGAGGGCATCGCTGCGTTGACGGTCTGTTGGGGTCGCAATGGCTGTAAATCCATGCCGCCAGTCTTCCCATGCGCCTTTGAGGGTTGGCGGCAGCAAAAATGTCCACGGTAGGCACCAAACGGCGCTTACCCCCACGTATCCCCACGGGCTAATTTTGGAGATGCTGTAGTCTGGGGGCCATCGCGTATCTAAAACACGCTTAAAATTTTCGTTAAGCAAAAAATATTGCAGAAAGCCAGGATTATCTTGCTCGACCGCAATACACCAGGGCGCTACCACAGCCGCCACGATCGCAATTCCCAGCAGAGGCCGAAATATTTTTAGGGTCTGCCAGCGGCGAGTGGTAAGGGCGATCGCCCCACAGCCCACCACCCAAAACGCCAGCGCTAAAATCCCCTTTGCCAACACCGCCAACCCCAGTAGCAGGTAAGCTGCCACAAAAAAGCCATGAGATTTAGGCTGTACCGTCAATCGCCACAGACAGTACATCATGGCTAACAGCAGCGTGCCTAAAAGCTCATCAATCAGGAGCTGATGGGCAAAAATAAACCAGCCCACCCCTGTACTCAGCAGCACGACAGTTGCGCGACTTGCAATCGCACCCCAGATCTGACGGCTCCACAGCCACGCCACTACAACCCCCAGCCATCCCGCCAGAGCAATAGGAAAACGCGCTGCAAATTCTTGGAACCCGAACAGCTTAAAACTGGTGGCAATGAGCCAATACAGCAAAGGCGGCTTATTGAGGTAGGGTGCGCCGTTGAGCGTGGGCGTAACCCAGTCCCCTTGCAGAATCATCTCCCGTGCAACGCCTGCAAAATGACCCTCGTGGGGTTCAAATAGACCGTATTTTTCTAGCCCGTAGGTGATCAGAATAAATGCCGCGAACAGCAGTACTCCATCAATCCATTCAACGTATTTATTGTGCTTGACAGCCTGCATGTCTTCGGTAGAGCGATGAATTTCCTTCTACGAGAGTGTACGACAGTTCGACCCTCGCTACACTAAAAGTATGGAAGCGTTAATAGGCAACTTAAAGAGCCTGAGTTTCTTGCTTGCGAACCAATACTTTGCCTTCAAGAATGACGGCAGCTCCATTACCGCCGCGATGCGTCCCAGTAATGGGGGCGGCGTAGCGAGGCCACTCACTAGCGGCAATGGCAATATGGCGATCGCCCACTACCAAACCCATCGTCGGGTCATAGCCCCGCCAGCCTGCACCAGGCAGATACACCTCCGCCCAGGCGTGAAGCATTTGTTCGTAAGCAGGGTCGCCTTCTTCGTAGCCGCTGACAAACCGTGCAGCAAGACCCACGGCGCGACAGGCCGCCATAAACAGCACCACAAAATCTCGGCACGTTCCGCTTTGCTGTGTCCAGGTAATGCTGGGGGGCTGCGGGTCGCCTTCTTCTCTGACCTGGTAGCGCATTCTTCTGTAGATGCGCTGGTTTAACTCCCCTAAGAAATGAATGGGGTTCCAATTGACGCTGTGGGCAATCTCTTGGGCGAGATGGGTTGCCGCAGGGTCTGAAGCAAGGCTCCCCAAATGCGTGGGGGTGAGATAGGGCTGAAGATGCTCTGACAGCGCCGTGGGGTAATCAAAGGGAAGCCGCGTTGCCCACGACTCAAGGATGTAGTTAAAAGGGTTATCGCACAGGGTTTCAACCTCTGAGGTTGCAATGACCTGAAGCGTCTGGATGGGCACGTCCCCCCACCAGCAGCGCGTTAGCAGGTTGCCCTCAACATCTAAAAGGCTGTTTTGACCTTGAGGGGCTGGCGTTATCTTGAGGTCGTACTGCATGAGCCGCTGAAACCCGTCGCTGCGGGGCTGAAGCCGCAGAACGTGAGGATTCAGAAACACCGAACCGTCATAGGTGTAGGTGGTGCTATGGGCAATGGTGTACTTCATCGGGCATACCTCATTGGCGCTGCACCTGAGTTAAGCCCTTGACGGCGGCAGCCGCCGCCGCAGGTGCTGCAATGGGTTCTCTAGAAAAGAAGGTTTTAAAGATATCGTGATCGATCGCATTGAGCTGCTGCTGCACCCGATCTAAAAATTCGTGCATCCCGTCAGACACAATTTCAGAGATGGTTACAAACTCTAGCTCAGAGCGAACCTTGCCCACGGTTCGCTCGGCGGCGTTGCGCCAAGTGCCGATGGGGGTACCGCTAATTTGATGCAGCGATCGCTCCATTTCAAACAGGCAAAACCGAATCGAGCGCGGAAACTCTGCGTCCAAAATTAAAAATGAGGCGACTTCGGCAGGGGTAATGCGGTGCTGAACACTGCTTTTGCGGTACATCTCATAGGCGCTGGCAGAGCGCAGCAAGGCAATCCAGCCCAGTTCATCAACCGAAGAACCAACGTCTTCAGTAGAGGGCAGCAAAATAAAGTATTTGACATCTAAAATGCGGGAGGTTTTATCCGCCCGCTCTAGATAGCGACCCACCTGACCAAAATTCCACGCCTCGTTATGAGACATGGTGGCCTCCATCACCCCTGCAAACAGGTGGCTAGATTCTTTTACTTCCGTTAGCAGCGCATTGAGCGCAGAGAGAGAAAGATCTTCACGCTTTGCTTCTGCCACCATCATGTGAAAGGCGTTGACGCGCTCCCACATTTCAGAAGAAATAATTTCGCGGACGGATCGCGCATTTTCACGGGCAGTTTGGAGGCACGACAGAATGGAGTTGGGGTAAGCGCGGTCAAACACCAAAAACTTGACCACGTTTTCAGGGGTGGCATCGCCGTAGTGTTTGGTGAAGAAAGCGCGATCGCCCGTCGTCGCCACCAAAGGTTTCCACTGCTGCTCAATGCCAGAGGGCATATCCAGCAGCAGGTTGAGGTTTACATCTAGAAAACGAGCAACGTTTTCAGCCCGTTCGATGTAGCGGTTTAGCCAGTAAATTGAATTTGCAACGCGGCTCAGCATGGGCAGTTTTGGTAGGGTTCAATTTGCTTATGAATAACATCTAGGCTTTGTAGGGGCGGGTTTTGCCAAAAAAATTGGGATTCTCCAACGCAATATCAGCTAAACCTGCCCCTACATGCACGAGAGTTTTCTGAAAATTAGAGCTTATTAAATTCGTGCCCCTTAAAATCTTCTTGAATCGGAATTCCTTAGTATAAAACCCAGGTATCTTTACTCCCTCCCCCTTGGGAAGAATTCACCACCAAGGAACCTTTTTTTAAGGCCACGCGGGTAAGGCCACCCGGATGCACATAAATTTCCTTGCCGTAGAGAATATAAGGACGTAGATCGACATGACACCCTTCGATTTGATCACCCAAGATGGTTGGCACCCGCGATAGGCACAGGGTGGGCTGAGCAATGTAGTTTCGAGGGTTTTCCTGAATTTTAATTGCAAAGGCTTCGCGCTCGGCTTCGGTCGCGTGAGGCCCGATCAGCATCCCGTAGCCACCCGCTTCGTTCGCGGATTTAACGACAAGTTTGTCTAAATTTTCAAGCACATAGGCGAGCTGTTTTGCCTCCCAACAGAGGTAGGTGGGCACATTGGGCAAAATGGGTTCTTCACCGAGGTAATACTCAATCATCTTGGGGACGTAGGCGTAGATTACCTTATCGTCCGCGATGCCTGTACCAGGGGCATTGGCGATCGCCACTCGTCCCGCTTTATAAACCTCCATCAAACCAGGTACCCCTAGCATTGAGTCGGCTCTAAACACTTTAGGGTCAATAAAGTCATCGTCAATGCGTCGATAGATTACGTCAACGCGCTGAAGACCTTTGGTGGTGCGCATCTGGAGATAG
>JBGSVR010000456.1:0-12861 GCA_041752855.1 Thermosynechococcaceae cyanobacterium | reverse complement strand
GGTTTGGGTTAGAAGACGACAGCCTGCCCGTCGCGGTAATGGCTTGGTTAAAGTCTGTGTGGACGCGCTGAGTGTCGGCACGCACCAGGAGCGGCAGAGCATCCACGTAGGTAGACTTAAGCTTGGCGAGGGTGCGGTACTCTAGCAGAATATCTACAAGAGGGTGGTCGCCCTGGAGCTTTTCGAGAGTCGCGGCGTCGGTGGAGAAACCCAGCTTGGTTTTGCGAGATTTTTTGGCATCTAGCCCCAGCTTCTGAAACAAAATATCGCTTAACTGCTTCGGAGAACCTAGGTTAAAGGTTTCGCCTGCAACCTCATAAGCCTGAAGTTCAAGACGCTGAAGATCTTGCTCAAGCTGAACTGAAAAGGTGTGGAGGTAGCCCTGGTCAATGCGAATCCCGTAGGTTTCCATCGCCGCTAAGACAGGCTCTAGAGGAATCTCGACCTCAGTCAATAGCTTCAGCAGCTTAGGACGAGCGACCAGTTCAGCCTGAAGTTTTTCGACGAGCTGGTAGGTGGTCAGTACATCCAGTCCGCAGTACTCAGCCACCTTAGGGATGTCAATATCGGCAATGGTTTTGCCCTTCGGCACCAGATCCGTAAAGCTTTGAGCGGTGATATTGAGGTAGCGACGGGAGAGATCTGTCAGGTTATGGGTGCCGTCAGGGTTGAGGACATAGCTTGCTAGCATGGTGTCAAACACCACCCCTGTAAGCTGAATCCCCTGAAACTGCAGCACAAGCCGATCGAACTTAGCGTTTTGCAGCGCTTTTGGGTAAGTCTCGCTTTCGAGAATGGGGCGCAGTGCTGCTAAAACGTCGGCTAGCAGCAGATTAGTGCCGCTAGCATGACCGATGGGGATGTAGGCTACTGGCATCTCGCCGTCCACTTCCGCCGCTCCCCAGCAGCAGCCAATCCCCACCAGTTGGGCATCGCGGGGGGTGAGGCTGGTGGTTTCTGTATCCCAGGCCACGGGAGTTTGAGGGTTGATACAGCCCTGGAGCGTTGTGACAAGCTGCGTCAGTTTTTCGGGGGTGTCAATAATTTGGGGGGTCAGGCTTGGTCCTTGCGGGGTGTCGTCCGCGCTAAAAAACCAAAGGTCGTCGGTGTCTGAGGCGGATTGCGCTTGGGCAGTAGACTCAACAGTGCCGCCGAGATGCTTTTGCAGCGCTGGCAACTGCTTGAGAAAGGTGAGCAGCTCTAGCTTTTCTAGAACTGGCGTAACCTGCGCTAGATCAAATCCCTCAAGCCGAAAATCTTGAGGCTGTGCCATTAGGGGCACATCTAAGTGAATCTGTGCCATGTACTGAGAATGCAGCGCGGAATGATGCCCTTCGGTCAACTTTTTCTGGACGGCTCCCTTAATTTCGGGTAGGGCGTTGTACACGCCTTCGAGGGTTTGGTATTGGGTCAAAAGCTGGACGGCAGTTTTATGACCAATCCCCTTCACGCCAGGAATATTATCGGAGGAATCGCCACAGAGTGCTTTGTAATCGACCACTTGGTCGGGACGCACTTCTAATTTAGTGAATACTTCTTCAGGGCCAAAAGACTGAGAGGTTGCGGCGCTCCCATGGGCGGCACCAAAGGCATTGCTGAGATACAGTACCCGTACTAAACCGGCATCATCCACAAGCTGAAAGAGGTCGCGATCGCCGCTCACAATTTTGACCTGCCATCCCTGCTGGCTGGCTTTGCGCGTAAGGGTGCCAATCACATCATCGGCTTCATAGCCTGGGGCTACCACAATAGGCAAATTGAGTGCCGTTAGCAATTCCTGAAGGTTTTGGATATCGGGGATAAAGTCTTCTGGCGTTTCAACGCGGCCTGCTTTGTAGGTTTCATCCGCATCGTGGCGATAGGTAGGGCCACCCAAGTCAAAGGCGATCGCCAAATACGTCGGCTGCTCTACGCTAATGACCTCAATCAGGCTTTTGAGAAACCCAAAGCACACGCTGGTGGGGATGCCCGTTGAGGTTCGTAATCCTCCTTCTCTACCTTTGGCAAAGGCGTAGTAAGACCGAAAGGCCAGGGAGTGACCGTCAATGAGCAGAAGTTTGAAGTCGGCAGGGTTCACAGTGAATCTAGTGGCAAGGTTGAACCTATTGTAAAGGCGATCGCAGACTATCCTCATTTCCGCCACGGGTTCAGAATAGCGCGGCGGTATTCACTCCAAAAATAATCGGTATGGCAATACGGCTGGGTTGAAGTCTTTAAGCATAAAGATTTGCAATACTTTTTAGCGGTCTAAACAGCTATTTAATGCTTAAAGGCTTTGCTTACTAGGGCTAAAGCTTCTGCATTTTTAAAAATGCAGTACAACTTTGCTTTAAGCAGACTACAGTTTTAGAGTATATTGCAATTAGATATCAATAAGTTAAAGCCTGAACAGGTAAGAAGTAGCCAATTTCATGGATTGAGGGCGCAAGCAAGTAGCCTAACGTCCTGAGGCCGCTCTGTCTTTTTCAGCTTGTCGGCGTCAACTTTCTCAGCGCCATCCTCTCAAAATTTCAATATCTCAAAAAGTATCGCAACTATGGCAATTACAAGACGAGTTTTCCTGGCTTCTGGAACCGCAGCGGCTGCGGTTGCTGCTCATCAAATCCTAAGCCCTAAGGTTGGTAGTTCAGCAGAGCGGGTGATGAACCTCTATTCGGCACGGCACTACAGCTCCGACACCGCAATTTATGAGAGTTTTACTAAAAAGACGGGCATTAAGGTCAATTTGGTAGAGTCCCCTGGCGACAAGCTCATTGAGCGGGTCAAGAGTGAAGGGGCAAATAGTCCAGCGGACGTGATTATTACTGTAGATGCAGGCAACCTCTGGCGTGCCCAAGATGCAGGGTTGTTTCAGCCTGTTTCTTCACGCATTTTGACGGGTCTTGATGCCAGCACCCGAGATCCACAAGGGCACTGGTTTGGGTTTACTCGACGGGCGCGAGTGATTGTGTATAACAAGGCAAAGGTGAAGCCTGAAGATCTGTCTACCTACGAAGCGCTAACCGATAGCAAGTGGAAAGGTCGGATTTTGGTTCGCTCTTCTGGCAATGTCTATAACCAGTCTTTGGTCGGCTCAATTTTAGCGGCGCAGGGCGAAGCTAAGACAGAAGCATGGGCGCGTGGTTTGGTGGCTAACTTTGCTCGCCCCTCTGAAGGGAATGACACTGCCCAAATTAAGGCAGTTGCAGCCGGATTAGGAGACGTGGCTCTGGTCAATACCTACTATGTGGCACGACTGGCAAAGTCTGATAAAGCTGAAGATCGAGACATTGCGGCAAAGATAGGCGTTTTCTTCCCCAATCAAAAGGATCGCGGAACCCATGTCAATATCAGCGGGGGTGGCGTTGCGAAGTATGCGCCAAATAAAGCTGCGGCAATTTTATTTCTAGAGCATCTTGCCAGTCGCCAAGTTCAAGAAATTTTTGCCAAGAGCAATTACGAGTATCCGGTTCAGGCCGGAGCGCCTGTTGACCCTGTTTTGACGAGCTTTGGTAAGTTCAAGGCCGATAAGCTGAATGCGTCTGTGTATGGCAAAAATAACGCTTTGGCGCTGAAGATCTGCGATCGCGCGGGTTGGAAGTAGCTCATAACGGTTACAGGTCAGCATCTGGCTATTGGATCTATTGGATCTATTGTGATTAGAGAAAACCCTCAAAGGCTTCCTTCGAGGGTTTTCTCTTTCAGCGCTAGAAAGTGAAGGTGATTCTTAGCCCAGGGCAAAATCTAGACAAACTCATGCAGCCTAGTGATGAAAGGGAATGGCTAAAAGGGGTAGAGCAGCCCAGAGTAACCAAAACCATGCTCCAAGGCTATCCTCATGCGTGGGTTCTGCCTCGTCCAAAAGGGCTTCGATGCGTTGAGCAAGGTGATTTGGGGCGACCATGTTATTGAAGGCGGCGCAAACAGTCTCAGGAAAAAAAGATGATTGCTCAATAACTAAAAGCAAAGCCTCTGCTAAAAGCAAAGAATCCATTCGCGTAGAAGCCCAGCGGTCGGCACGAAGTTCGCGCAAAAGGAGCAGTTCTTGCCAGATCTCTTCTGTTTGAGGAAGCCAAGTCGTGAGATGCCGTACCCACCCGAACCAGAAAAAGCAGAAGGTATCGCGGTAGTGGTAGTGAGCCTGTTCATGGGCTAAAACTGCTTCAAAATGGCTAATACTCAACGTATCTAGTAACCCTTGGCTCATGACAAGTTCAGGTTTCCAAAAGCCAATTTGGGCACTGTAAAGTGTGGATGAATCTAAGACTCGAATAGTCTGGTCATTGCGCTGAGTGATGGGTTGCGCACGAACCTGCTGTAGGGTCTGATGTCCTTTCCATGCTAAATAGAGCAGTTGGACGATGGCGAATCCGATAAAGCTGGCGGCAATGCCATAGCTGATCCAGCCTTCCCAATCCCACACCATTTGTCCATGTGGTCCCATCCACACAATGGCGATCGCACTGGTGATCACCAACAGTGGCGGCAATAAAAATAGCGTCATCGTTCGCTGCCAACGGTCTGCCCCTGAAACGCTAGGCACTGAACTTGTCCAGCGTACTCCCCAGGCCACACCCAAGATGCCCAATAGCAAGATCAGGTGCATTACTCTTCCTCCCTGGCTTTACGAATGGCCTGAAGTTTTTGGGCGATCGCCTCTAGCTGCTCAACACTTGCTTGATCGAGGCTATCGGCAAAAGCGGCCACAATATCGGGGTTGCCCACCGCCAGAAACTGGTTGAGCTGCTGGTAAGCCTGTAATGCTTTTGCCTGGTCTTCTGAAATCAGAGGGTGCCAGATAAAGCTACGGTTTTGTTTATCACAGGCCAACCACCCTTTTTGAGTGAGTCGATTGAGGACTGTTGTGACCGAGGCATAAGCCAGCTCTCGATTAGGGTTCGCCAGAATGTGTTCGTGTACATCTTTGACTGTGACAGAGCCTCGTTCCCAGATGATTTTAAGAATTTCGGCTTCGAGAGGGCCAAGCGACAATTGCTTTGGGCGATGGTTGGGCAAAGGAACCATGAAAATTTAGCGCGACACAACCTTTTCACTCAGGATATCCGCAAACTTGTGATGCTCTGCATCCGGCTCCCAGAGACTGTATCTAAATTGAAACAATTGAATCTCATTAAGCCCGATTGACTGTGTTTAATAAGTTTGACAGCCTGTCTTTTGACATCAAGGTTCCTGAATGTAAACAATCTTTACTAATCTCCTCTGCTGTAGGGTGTCTGGCAAACAAAGTCGTCTGCCCCTAAGTGAGTGGTGAGAAGTGGTGTCAGGAGTCTTAATTTTGAAACTTTGTGTCTATTTCTGCTGGGCGGGCATTATTGGCTTGCTGCCGCTTCAGGCTGTTTGGGCGGAACAAACCTCAACCCTCGCACAGCCTATGGTCTCAAAAAATGGACTGAAGGCTGGGCATCACAATCAGTCCGCAAGCCTTAAGGATTTGGAACGACAGGCCATCTGGCTGGCTCAGTCCACCGCCACAATTACAGGAGTGCAGCTTAACCCAGATCCTTCGGGTCTAGAAATCATTCTAGAAACGTCTGAGGGAGGGGTTTTACAAAGCAAAACATCCCGTCAAGGCAACAATCTAGTTGTTGAAATTGCTAACGCTCAACTTCAGCTTGCGTCAGGCACAACGTTTCAACAGGACAAACCCTTCTCTGGTATCTCTGCGGTTGTGATAGAAGCGGTAGGAGCAGATACTGTCCGAGTCACCGTAAAGGGAATAGACGGTGTACCGGAAGGGGTGGTGAGTCAACGCTCATCAGGGCTTCGCCTCAGCGTATTGCCTTTTGAGGCAGAAGAAGAAATTACCGTTACTGCCCAAAAGCGACCAGAGAATCCTCAAGATGTGCCGATTAGCCTAACGACGCTCAATCGTCAGCCGCTTGAGGATGCCAACGTGAAGTCTGTGCGAGATGTGGCAGCTCAGACCCCAAATTTTTATACCAGTACGGGCGATCGCGGTGCAAACTTCCAGTCCATTCGGGGCTTGGGTAATAGCAATTACCTGGTGCGAGACTCCATTAGCTTCTTCCTGGATGATGTGCCCTACGAAAACATCCACCAGTTTTTACCAGGGGAGCTATTTGACCTAGAGCGGGTGGAAGTTTTGCGCGGCCCTCAGGGGACGCTCTACGGCAGAAGTAGCCAAGCGGGGGTGATCAATGTCATCAGCCGTCCCCCCAGCAATAAAACCGAGGTTACGCTTGGGGGCGGTTATGGAAGCTTTAACCAGCGGCAGGCGCAGTTTTCTTGGAGTGATGCCATTGTTAAAGACAAGCTGAGGTTGCGCCTCTCCGGTGCCTACAATGCGCGGGATGGGTTTACCAAAAACGTGCTGCTCAATGAAGATGCCAACGAGCAAGAATCCCTCTTTGGGCGGCTGAATCTGCTGTGGACACCCACCTCAAAATGGAGTATTGCTTTTAACGCCAATGGTGGACGGAACCGAGATGGTGACAATACCTTTGTCCCCTTCAGTCAAGCTAATCCTTTTGAAAGCCGCAGCAATATCCCTGGCTCTTTGGATGTCATTCTCAATACTCAGTCCCTTAAGGCTACCTATGAAGGGTCTGGGTTTACCTTTACCTCAATCACTGCACGCAACCAGACCGACTTAGACTACACCCAAGATGCTGACTCTACGCCTGATGATTTACTGCGAGGTCGAGGAAAACTTCCGTCGACGATTTGGAGTCAAGAATTCCGGTTTCAGTCCCCAAGCACAGCTAAGAAATTGCGATGGTTAGCAGGGGGCTATTTTCAAGCCCGATCTTTCGATCTCGATCTCTTAACGGAAAATACCCCGCTTGTTGCGCCATTAGGGTTTCCGGTCGGCGTTTCCAGAACCAATGCTGAATTTGACCAGCGCACCTATGCTGTGTTTGGGCAAGTGGACTATCAGCCCATTGAGGCATTGACCCTAACCGCTGGTTTGCGATACGAGCGTTTTCGAGATCGGCTGAATCTAAGCAATACCTTTGAAGATCCGGTTTTAGGCATTGCGCCCAGTGGTTTAGCGCTCCAAAACTCAGTAACAGAAGGAGACGTGCTGCTGCCGCGCTTTGCGGTGCAGTATCGGGTAAATCCAGCGGTGACGCTGTATGGCACCATTGCCAGGGGCTATAAACCGGGTACCCAAAATTTCGCTGCTAGCACCCTTGATACTCTCATTATTCGTCCTGAGAGCCTTTGGAATTATGAAGTGGGGGTCAAAACCAACTGGCTAAACAACCGCTTGTCGGCGAATCTAGCCTTCTTTTGGAGTAATGTGGATGACTATCAAATTTTGCTGAGCGATCCAACGGGCGGCATTAACACCTTCATTACCAATGGCGGTGTCTCGACCAAGGGCTTTGAGCTAGAGCTTAGCGCTAAGCCGGCCAAGGGGGTGGAGTTGATTGCAGGATTTGGATATACGGATGCTCGATTTACGCGGTACACCAATCCGTTTACGGGTCAGAACCTGAACGGCAATCGCTTAACCTTTGCGCCCGACGTTACGTTTAACGTGGGTGTACAGTATCGCCATCCGGTTGGCTTTTTTGGGCGGGTCGATCTTCAGGGCGTGGGGATGGTCTTTTTTGATGATGTCAATCGCCTAAAGCAAGATCCTTTTGCGCTGGTGAATGCGCGGGTGGGCTATGAGTGGAAATCTGGCGGTGTTTACCTATACGTCAAAAACCTACTCGACCAGACCTACGTTACGACAGCTTTTACGGGTTTCTTTGACGATCTGGCCTCCTATGGCGATCGCCGCACGATTGGGTTTCAAGTCCGAACTAACTTTTAGGGAGCTGACCTTATGAACTTTTGCCATTACGTTCGATTAGTATTCATACCAGCCTTGATTTTGGGATCTTGGTCAGCCGTTGCCCATCCTAAACTCTCAAGCACCAGCACACAGCCGATTATCCTAAAATTCGCTGCAAAAGTGGGCAGTCAACCCTTTGCCTGTGGCACTACCTATTCTCTGGGTAAACCTGCTACAGCGGTCACGCCCAATGACTTTCGCTTTTATGTGTCAGAGGTAGCACTGCTGAATGCTCAGGGTAAGGCAACACCCGTGACCCTAGAGCAGGATGGAAAATGGCAGTACAAATCTGTGGCGCTACTAGATTTTGAAAACAAGACCGGAGCCTGTGCCAATGGAACGATTGAAATGCGCGATCGCATTGTTGGCACCTTCCCCAAAGGCCGCTACACCGGATTGAAATTCACCCTAGGGGTTCCCTTTGAACTCAACCACAATGACGCAACCTTAGCGCCCTCGCCCCTTAACCTAACCGGGCTTTGGTGGAACTGGCAGCTTGGCTATAAGTTTGCCCGTTTGGATCTGCAAAAGCCCCCTATGCATTCCTCAAACAGCTCAAGCCCCAAACCTCACAAGGCAGAAAGCGGACATGCAGAAGCGAGCAGTGGCTTCCCCATCCACTTAGGGAGTACCGGATGTGCCGCAGAACCACCAGCCCAGAAGCCTACAGCCTGCCAAAATCCTAATAAAGCCGTGGTGACGTTTCCTCGCTTTAATGCAAACCAAAATGTTGTTGTTGCCGACCTCGCCCAATTGGTCGCAAAGGCAGATCTAAGCCAAAATCAGCCGAAAACGGCTCCTGGCTGCATGTCCGAACCAGAGGACAAAGACTGCCTGGGCATTATGACTAACCTTGGTTTATCGTTTATCGGTAAGCCAGCCGTAAAACAAACCTTCTTTAGCGTTAAGTAGCAGCAGCGTCGCAAATTAATATGTCCTGGAAACGCAGACAGGGGTTGACCCAAGCGATTGTTTTGGCGCTAATATTTCTGCTCTCCTTTGGGTTGAGCCAGACCTTATCAGCTTCCCAAGTTACGCCACCGCCGCTCTACCAGTGGAACTTGCCCCCCAACGTGCCCAAGCCCATCGTGCCTGCGGATAACCCCATGACGGCGGCAAAGGTCGAACTGGGTCGGCATTTATTTCACGAAAAACGTCTGTCAATTACGGGGGAGTTTTCCTGTGCTTCCTGCCATGATCAGAGCCGCGCCTTGACCGATGGTAAACCCATAGCGATTGGCGCAACCGGAGAACCCCATCCTCGCAATTCCATGAGCCTTGCCAATGTTGCTTACAGCCCTGTGCTGACTTGGGCAAACCCTCTCATGACGCGATTAGAAACTCAAGCCCTCGTGCCCCTGTTTGGGGAACACCCCGTTGAAATGGGCATGGTGGGCAAAGAAGCGCAAATTCTGGAGACGTTGCAGCAAAGTGACAGTTACCGCCGCCTCTTTCAAGCAGCTTTTGGCGATCGCAGTATTACCCTCAGTAATTTGACCAAGGCGATCGCATCCTTCGAGCGCAGCCTCATTTCCATGAACTCTCCCTACGATCGTTATCGGTATTGGGGCGAGCGAAATGCCATTTCAGAGTCTGCCAAACGAGGTGAACGGCTGTTCAACAGCGAACGAATGGAATGCTTTCACTGTCATGGCGGGGTCACGTTTTCAGATTCTATTCAGCATGAGCGTTCCGGCTTTGCAGAAATCTCGTTCCATAACACTGGGCTGTATAATCTTGATGCTCAGGGCGCATACCCCGCTAATAATACTGGCGTGAAAGAAATCACCCATCAATCTACAGATATGGGACGATTCAAAGCCCCTACCTTGCGGAACATTTCTTTGACCGCGCCCTACATGCATGACGGCAGTATTAATACCCTAGAAGAAGTGCTAGAGCATTACCGCGTAGGTGGTCGCATCGTAACCGCTGGTGAGAACGCTGGAGTGGGCAGTCAAAACCCCTACAAAAGTCAGTTTATCTCAGGGTTTCAAATCACTCCAGCCGAAAAACTTGATTTGCTAACGTTTTTACGGAGCTTAACGGATGAGACGTTTACTCATGATCCAGCCTTAAGAAATCCTTATTAAATTTCAAGACTGCCAATTTAAATCACTTCATCATAGGATTGATCGTTGAGGCAATAAAGTCCGTTTGATCTTGACTAGATAAGGTCAAACTAATTATTAGACTAACGACTAAAAGTTCTGTCGCAACTGATCGAGACCATTGAGAATTAATTCAAGCCCGAACTCAAAATCATGAATCCCATCATAACGACCTTCGATAACGTAGTGGGTCAGCCTATTAAGGTAGGGATATTTGTCATCAGGGATGAGCGAAAGTCCTTTCTTCGCCGCTTCAGAATATTCCCCGGTCTCGAAGGGGAAATTTAGCTCCTGAAGCGTGAAGCCATAAATATGGCTGTCAATCGCATTCCATGCACGATCCGCCATCTCGAATGAAAATCCTGCCTCGACAAGACAACCTAGCGTCGCATCCACATAGCGCAACATCGCCTCCCCCATATTCACCCGCGATACCAGGGGCATCGTTGCCCAAGGGTGACGCAACAGCACTGCGTGAGCCGAGAGCGCTCGCCGCCGCATAGCCGTTTTCCAGTCCGCTTCAAGATTAGGCACCTCAATTTCACTGACCACCCTGTCCACAATGCCATCGAGCAGGTCGTTTTTGTTCGCCATATGGTTGTACAGCGACATCGCCTGCACACCCAGCGATTGAGCTAGGTTCCGCATCGAGAGCGACTCAATTCCCTTTTCGTCAGCCAGACAGATTGCAGCACGCAGTATCCGCTCCCGACTCAACGGAACTGGGGGCACGGTATCGGGATTAATCGTCTTAGCCATTTAACCTTTTTACATTGATTCTTAACATCTATCTTGACAAACTTACACTGTAAGCTAAACTTACGCTGTAAGTGCAATGCAATGACACCATGAAAGCGATCGTTCAAACAGAGTACGGTTCGGCGGACGTGCTGAGATTGGCAGACGTTGACAAGCCCGTCGTGTCTGACAATGGCGTGCTGGTGAGGGTTTATGCTGCGTCCGTCCATGCTGGCGACTGGCACCTGATGAGGGGGAGTCCGTTCCTGATCCGCTTCATATTTGGGGGGCTGCTCAAGCCCAAAGTCAGGATCCTTGGCACTGATGCCGCAGGGCAAGTTGAAGCCGTTGGCAAAGATGTTTCGCAATTTAAATCTGGCGATGAGGTCTTTGGCGATCTGTCTGAGTGCGGTTTTGGTGCGTTTGCGGAATACGTCTGCGTTCCCGAAACGGCATTGGCGTTAAAGCCCACTAATCTGACCTTCGAGGAAGCCGCAACGGTTCCTGGATCTGCCCTTGCTGCCCTTCAAGGTCTACGGGATGTGGGACGGATTCAGTCAGGCCAAAAAGTGTTGATCAATGGCGCATCTGGTGGCGTGGGTTCTTTTGCAGTGCAGATTGCTAAGGCATTTGGCGCTGAAGTCACTGGCGTATGCAGCACCAGCAAGGTCGATATGGTGCGAGCAATCGGCGCAGACCATGTCATTGACTACACGAAAGACGGCGTTATCAAAAAGGGGCAGCGGTATGACCTAATTCTAGACGCGGCGGCCTACCATTCGGTTTTCAACTATCCGCCAGCCTTGAATCCCAAGGGCACCTACGTCTTGGTCGGTGGCTCCACCGCTCGATTGTTCTTTGTCATGTTTTTCGGATCTTGGATTTCAAAAATTAGCCGCCGGAACGTGAAATTTTTGGTCACAAAACCCAATCAGGCAGATCTCGCTATTTTGAGAGATTTTATAGAAGCTGGAAAAATTTCACCCTTTATCGACCGACGCTACAGCTTGAGCGAAGTCCCCGCCGCCATTCGCCATCTCGAAGAGCGACAGGTGCGAGGGAAAGTTTCTATCACTGTTTGAGATACCGCGCCTCTCAATCACTCCATCTGAAAAACTCGATCTGCTAGCGTTTTGATAGAGCTTAACGGATGAGGTATTTACTCATAACCCAGGTTCTTAGAATGGTGAGGGGCGATCGCCCTATATTACGATTCAGGAAGTTGATTTGGGTCTATACCTTGCGATCGCAGCAACGCCTCTAGCCGTTTCATTCTTTCCTGGGCTTGTTCCTTGGCTAGTCGCTCTTGCTTTGTCCGTTGTTGCTCCTGCTCTTCAGGGCTGAGATGGCGATCGCCCCGTGCATCATACCAAGTCAAAATTTCTTGCGATATTCCACCTACAATGCCTTGATAACGTCCAATCCCTAGACCAATCTCTGGCATCCAATAAGGCTCACCAATTTGCAGCTTGTAAATGCCATTTTCTAGCTTGTAGAGTTCAAACGGTTGATGCCCATCCCGTCGCCAAAATTCTGGATTATAGATGAGGCAGTATAGTACACCCAGATTGGCATATAGCTCTACTTTTTCATCGTATTCTCCCCCTGGACGGTGAGATACCATCTCTAATGTAAACATCGGCACCACATCACCCTCTTCCCAAGTGGCATAGCTGCGCCGCGACTTGCCACCCTTCTTGCGCTCCACACCTAAACTCAGAAACCCATCTGGCACAACCGGGACTTTTGGGCTAATGCCCGTCGTGTGATACACCGCCATATCTACCCCAAAGTACCAATCCATGCGGGCTGACCACAGATGCGTCAATAGCAGCAGTAGCAAATTTGGCAAGAGGTTCTGGTCTTCGTTATCCACGGGCGTATCGTCCGAGCAGGGCAGATCGGCAGTGCTGGGTAAGTTTTGGAGAACAGGCTGAGAAATCACGGGCAGAAACCGCCAGAGACAGTGATGACTTCAGTATATACTTTGCACGTTCATAGCTTGAGCTTACCGAGAACTGGATGTAATGTACTGAGATTGCCCTATTGATAGTGAGGTTGCCTCATGCTATCCATCGAATTCTCAGAAGCAGACAAGCAAGCCCTTCTTTACGAACGCTTTCATCACCCTCATCCTAGAGTACAGATCAAGATGGAAGCCCTTTGGTTAAAAAGCCAAGGGATGGAACACCAGACCATTACCCA
>JBGSVR010000455.1:0-1822 GCA_041752855.1 Thermosynechococcaceae cyanobacterium | reverse complement strand
TGTTTCAATTCTTGTAACCATCTAAATCTCCCATAAAAAATCGGGCTAGCATGATGCCATAGAAAAAAAGGGTCGCAAACCATGAAGCAATGGCGTGTTTTTGGGTGTGGGTTATGTGCTGCACTGTTAATCCTCGGCTGGACTGCCCCAGCTTGGGCATTTTGCGGATTTTATGTGTCGAAAGCCGACACCACATTATTTAACAAGGCTTCTCAAGTGGCGATCGCCCGTGATGGAAATCGCACTGTCATCACAATGGCAAACGACGTGCAGGGCAATATCAAAGATTTTGCTGTCGTTGTGCCTGTGCCACTGGTCTTAAAACAAGAGCAGGTTCATGTTGGTGACCCCAAAGTTCTTAAACGGCTGGATGCTTTTAGCGCCCCGCGCCTCGTAGAATATTTTGACGCGAATCCCTGTGAGCAGACTAGGCTATACGACCGCGTGATGTCTGCGGCACCAATGGCACAAGAGGCTGTCGGCGCAGCTAAAGCCCGCTCGAGTAATGCGCTAGGGGTAACGGTAGAAGCCCAATTTAGCGTCGGTGAGTATGACATTGTGGTGCTGGGAGCCAAAGAATCCAACGGCCTTGAAACCTGGCTGGCTCAAAACGGCTACAAAATTCCCCGTGGTGCAGCGCCATTATTTCGCCCCTATATTCGCCAGAACATGAAGTTCTTTGTGGCAAAGGTGAACCTCAAAGAATTTAACAAGGCAGGTTTTGAATTTTTGCGCCCCATTCAAATGGCCTACGAATCGCCCAAGTTTATGCTGCCGATTCGTCTGGGGATGATTAATGCAGGGACTGCTCAAGATTTAGTCGTGTATATTCTCTCCCCCAAAGGCCAAGCGGAAGTGGTCAACTACCGCACGGTCAATGTGCCTTCCGATGCCAATGTGCCGCTCTTTGTAAAAGAGGAATTTGGCAAAGTTTACCCAGCCCTGTTTGGCAACGCCTATAACCGCGAAGGCCGTAACGTCGTTTTTCGAGAATATGCCTGGAATATGGGCAACTGTGACCCCTGCTCCGCCGACCCACTCACACCCGAAGAGCTACGTCAGGCAGGCGTATTTTGGATGGATGAGCCGTCTCAACCCCAGCCTCGCGGCGGCGGACGGTTTGCGCCACCTTGGATGAGCAATAACGTCTTTATTACGCGGCTGCATGTGCGCTATACCCGCGATAAGTTCCCTGAAGATTTGGTGTTTCAAGAAACTGCCAATCAGCAAAACTTTCAGGGGCGCTATGTGCTGACCCACCCCTACAAGGGTGAGCTGAGTTGTGCGGCAGGCAAGCAGTATGGGCGATCGCTCTCCGCTCGGTTTGAGAAAGAAGCCCAAACTTTAGCCAACCTAACGGGCTGGAATATTAGTGAGGTTCGCAAAAAGATGAATCTTCAGCAGCCGATTCCTGAAGGTTGGTGGCGTAAGCTATGGCGTAGCGTTGTTCCATCTTTTGTTGGATGAACGCCGTAAGCTCTACTCGTCTGGCTCTATGGTGCTGAGCAAACCGTGATTTTGAAGGGTTTCGCAGTAAAATTCGGCATGTTCTAGCGCACAAACAATGACTAATGCCAGTCCGTGGTTGTGCGCTTCCATCATGACGTTGAGTGCCTGCGGCTCGGTTAGGTTAGGGATCGTTTGGATCAAGATGCCAACCACATACTCCATTGAGTTGAAGTCATCGTTATGGAGCAGCACCTTATAGCGCGGCGCTAACTTACGAACCGTTGACGGCTTTGCTAAAATTTCGACAGACATACGTTAAATCCTTTCAATCCATCTAGAAACGGCCTCATCTAGAAGCTGTTTTGTGAACTTG
>JBGSVR010000454.1:0-2732 GCA_041752855.1 Thermosynechococcaceae cyanobacterium | reverse complement strand
TTTTTTGTTGCATTGTCGTTAACTCATTATCATGCGAACTCATTACTGCGGCGAACTTCGAGGCGAACACGTGGGTCAAACCGTCACCCTATTTGGGTGGGTGGATCGCCGCCGCGATCATGGGGGCGTTATTTTTCTGGACCTGCGCGATCGCCAGGGCACCGTTCAAATTGTCAGCGACCCAGAGCGCACGCCTGAGCTTTATGCCTTAGCGGAATCATTGCGCAATGAGTATGTGATTAAAGTGCAGGGTAAAGTCACCCAGCGCCCCGCAGATTCTCTTAACCCTAAAATTGCGACGGGCGAGATTGAGATTTACGCCGAAGTGATTGAGGTGGTTAATGCTGTCCGTCAACAGCTCCCGTTTCAGGTTTCTTCTGCGGATACAGAAACGGTACGTGAAGAGCTGCGCCTCAAGTACCGCTACCTAGACCTACGCCGTGAGCGGATGCGCAATAATCTTTTACTGCGGCATCAAATCATCAAAACCGTGCGGCGCTACCTCGAAGATGTTCAGAATTTTACAGAGGTAGAAACGCCCATTCTGACGCGCTCTACCCCCGAAGGCGCACGAGATTACTTAGTGCCCAGTCGCGTTAACCCTGGGGAGTGGTTTGCGCTGCCGCAGTCGCCACAGCTCTTTAAGCAACTGCTGATGGTTTCTGGGTTTGACCGCTATTACCAAGTGGCGCGCTGTTTTAGAGATGAAGATCTACGCGCTGATCGCCAGCCGGAGTTCACCCAGCTCGACATGGAAATGAGCTTCATGTCTCAAGCAGAGATTATGCAGCTCAATGAGGGGCTGATGCGTCACCTCTTTAAGACCGTTAAGGGCGTAGACTTGCCCAGCACTTTCCCTCAAATTACCTACGCCGACGCAATGGATCGCTACGGCACCGATCGCCCCGATGCGCGGTTTGGGCTGGAGTTGGTGAATATCTCAGACCTATTCCAAAGCTCTGGATTTAAGGTTTTTTCGGGGGCGATCGCCCAGGGTGGTGTGGTCAAGGTTCTACCCATTCCAGGCGGAAATGACCAGTTCTCTAACGTGCGGGTTAAACCTGGTGGCGACATGTTTAAGGTAGCCTGCGAAGGCGGTGCCAAGGGGTTGGCCTACATTCGGATTCGTGAAAATAATGAGATTGACACCATTGGGGCGATTAAAGATAACCTCACCCCAGAACAAATTGCGACCTTGCTAGAGCGAACCCAGGCAAAACCTGGCGATCTGCTGCTGTTTGGGGCGGGTACCACTGAAGTGGTGAACGCTTCCTTAGCGCGGGTGCGGTTGGCAGTGGGTGAAGAAATGAAGCTGATTGATCCAGACGTAATTAGCCTGCTGTGGGTTGTAGACTTTCCGATGTTTGAGTGGAATGCCGATGAAAAGCGGCTTGAGGCCATTCATCATCCCTTTACCGCACCTTTACCAGAAGATCGCCACGACCTTAAGACAGCACGCGCCCAAGCCTATGACTTGGTTTATAACGGCCTAGAAATTGGCGGCGGCAGTCTGCGGATTTATGAATCAGAGCTTCAGCAACAGGTCTTTACGGCGATCGGGCTTTCTGACGCCGAAGCCCAAAATAAGTTTGGCTTTTTGCTAGAGGCGTTTAACTACGGCACCCCACCCCACGGCGGCATCGCCTACGGCTTAGATCGGTTGGTCATGCTGATGTCGGGAGAAGAATCCATTCGGGATACGATCGCCTTTCCTAAAACGCAGCAGGCTCGCTGTTTACTGACCCAAGCACCGTCTGATGTGGATGCGAAGCAGCTTAAGGAGCTACAGATTCGCTCTACGGCGCAAGATAAGCCGCAGTAAGAAGGGCTTAAAGTAGTTAGGCATAAACGAAGTTCGATTCTAAAAGACGTTATGGGGATGCGTACGATGGATGTCTCAGGCTGGTCAAAGGCTGTTTGGGGTATGTCTGAACAGGCTGTTACCGATGCCTTTCAAGGAAAAAAGCTTAGGCAAATTTCCGAATCGTTCGGCGATCCGGTCAAACGGACATCACCCTTGTCCTTGCCCCAAGTCAATATCGAGGGTCTTCCCTTTGAAGTTTACTTTTTCTTCGGTAATCTAAGCAGATTGGAAGGCGTACTCATTAAGTCGCTCTCGGAGCATCAGTTAGAGAGTTTCAATCCGCTGTATTTAGCACTTGTCGGCGCTTATGGTTCAGAACATTATGAACAGCCGGATCAGTACGGAGTCACTATGCAATGGATATTTCCAAGCACTCGAATTGCTCTCAACAAAAAAGACATGCGCGACACGTTGGGGCTTGAGTTTGTCTCTTTATCTTACGACCGAAATCAAGCTCAGGATGTTCCCAAATTCGGTGTGTAGCTGGGATGATCGCCTTTCATCATGCAGATAAAATTCAGCAGATGGAGTTACAGGCTGAGATTGGGTTTCGACTTCGCTCAACCCACACCAATACGGGATTTGAGAGTCGAGCAGAGTCTTTGGCGTAGCCTCACCTATTGCGATAGGAAACAATTTCTAGTCTCTAGCTGGCTGAGCGAAGTCGAAGCCAGCGGCAGATTGTTTCCCAGAGATCACCTGAGCGACATCTCAAGAAAGAACGCCATTTTCAAAATGCTCGCCCACCTGTAGCCTTAGCCCATTGGCAAAATCCCACCCGCTCTGCTGCTTTTTCCCCGCAGGCTGAACGGACTGAAGCAGCAGTAAACCCTCGCCCGTCTGCATCACAGGGCCATGTCCTTTGGCA
>JBGSVR010000453.1:0-8863 GCA_041752855.1 Thermosynechococcaceae cyanobacterium | reverse complement strand
GCGATCGCTGCTAAGGCAGACGTCACCAAAAAAGAAGCGGATGCAATTGTAAGTGCCGCTTTAGAAGTGATTACTGACGCCGTCAGCGAAGGCAACAAAGTCACGTTGGTAGGGTTTGGTAGCTTTGAGAAGCGTCATCGCAAGGCGCGGGAAGGACGTAACCCCAAAACGGGCGAAACCATGACCATTGCGGCAACCAGCGTTCCTGCTTTTAGCGCAGGTAAATTATTCAAAGAAAAAGTATCTGGAGATAAAAAGCCAGCGGAAGCGGCAGCACCAGCCGCGAAAGGGAAAGCTAAAAAATAGTCGATAGCAGCGCTACTGCTCGTTCTTGTAGTTGTAACAATAGCGCCAGTATTTGTAAGTCGGCTTTTGACTTTAATTAAACAGGTAAACCTGTACGAGGCTTGTAGCTTTCAATTTGGCGAAGCTTCTCGTACAGGTCTTTTTCTTGAGGGCTAACGCTGCGAGGCACGTCAATGCGAATCTGCACGAGCTGATCGCCTCGACTCCCATCTGCCCCAGGGTATCCCTTCCCGCCCAAGCGCAGCCGTTGTCCAGAGCGTACCCCAACGGGCAAAGTCATCTTTACCCATCCATCGAGGGTGGGTGCTTCAATTTGACCGCCTAAAATTGCCTCACAGGGCGTGATGGGCAGCTCACAAATAATGTCAGTGCCCTCAACTTTAAAGAATTCATGGGGCAGAACCTCAATTTTGAGATAGAGATCTCCGCCTGCTGTGCCTTGACCTTTGAGCCGGATCCGCTGACCACTCACCATTGCTGTCGGCATATTGACCTCCAGCGATCGCCCATCTTCGAGCCGAATCCGCTCTCGTCCACCTGCGTAGGCTTTCTCTAGGGAAATTACTAGCCGTGCTTCAGCATCCCGTCGCCCTCGAGCATCTGCTGCGGGAGCCTTTCCTGATGTACCTGCACGAGAGGGTTCGGGAGAGCGCCCAGCGCGAGTATTCGCATTACTGCCGCTGGCCTTTTGACGGCGACCCATTAACTGATCGACAAATTCTTGAAAGTCTGCGTACTTACTAAAATCCACATCCTCAGAGGCCGGAGCAGAGGTTTTAGTGCGCTCTCCCCAGCTCTGGGGGCGAGCGGCGGCAGGGGTCTCATTTTTAAAGCCCTGCTGATTCCAATACTGCCCATAGCGATCGTATTGGGCACGCTTAGTTACGTCTGACAAAACGTCGTAGGCTTCGGTTGTGTCCTTGAACCGCTCTTCTGCCTCTTTATTGCCAGGGTTTAGGTCTGGATGATATTGACGTGCTAAGCGTCTGTAGGCGCGCTTAATATCATCATTGGTGGCACTGGTCGGGACATCTAGAATCTCGTAATAATTGCGGAAGTTACGCATGGAACGTGCAGTTGAGCCAAAAAATTAACCTTAGCTACAATAGCTTATCGTTTGCCTCCATCATTTTGTAGATCGGGGCGCAGATCGGCTGTAAAGGCTAATACTCAACTCACAAGACTCTATGCGGCCTACCAGCTATCGTCATCCCAGTCATCCCAAGTGCTGCGGTTGGGACGGCTGCTGCTGGTGCTGCTGCTGCGCTCATCTCCGTATCGGTTGGTAGACGTGGCGGCGCGGTTTCTCGCAGCGCTGGAGGTTGAGGTGGTGCCGCGAATGGCATCTACCCCTTTCGCAACGACTCCTTTGATTGAATCCATTGAAGGCAGGTTAAACAGGTCTTCTTCATCGTCATAGCTATTGCCAGCCTCGGTCATTTCTCGCACTAACTCATAAAGCGCGTCCTGAAGGCTAGCGTAATTGAGGTCAATAAGGCGGTCGTCATCTTGGGTGAGGCTATCTTGCAAATCGCGGCTGAGCGCCTCAATTTGTCGCCGTAGCCCCCCCGCAAACTGAGGACCAAAGTCTAAATTGACTTCTCGTAAGCGGCGATCGCATTGGGCAATCAAATCCTGTGATCGGTTGCGCTTCTCAATGCGTTCTCGGCGACGGCGATCAGTATCAGAAAATTGATCCGCATCTTTCATCATGCGGGCAATCTCAGACTCTGAGAGGTTGGTGGCACCCTGTACCGTAATGCTTTGTTCGCGTCCGGTGTATTTGTCTAACGCCGTCACCTGTAAAATGCCGTTTGCGTCAATGTCAAAAGACACCTGCACCTGAGGGATGCCGCGCGGTGCGGGGGGAATGCCCCGAAGCTGAAACCGCCCTAAAGATTTATTGTTGTCCGCAAGCTGCCGTTCCCCTTGCAGAATATGAACTTCTACTTGGCTCTGGTTATTCTCCGCCGTCGAAAAGACATCGGAGCGCCGGACGGGAATAGTTGTGTTGCGGGGAATAAGGGGCTTCATAACGCCGCCAATGGTTTCTAGCCCCAAAGAGAGGGGGGTCACATCCAGCAGCATGATGTCCTTGAGATCCCCTGCCAAGATGCCAGCCTGTACCGCTGCGCCAACGGCAACTACTTCATCTGGGTTCACATTTTGGTTTGGCTCTTTCTGGATAAAATCGCGCACCAGCCGCTGCACAAAGGGGATGCGGGTAGAGCCACCCACTAAGACCACTTCATCAATTTCGGTGGGGCGCAGGTTTGAGTCCTGAAGGGCTAACGCAACAGGGTCTTTGAGGCGCTGCACCAACTCGCTCGAAAGCTTCTCAAACTGTCCGCGAGAGAGCGTTACGTCTAGGTGTTTTGGCCCATCTTCGGTGGCGGTGATAAAGGGCAGGCTAATGTTAGTATCGGGCAGCCCCGACAGCTCAATTTTGGCCTTTTCTGCGGCTTCGGTGAGGCGCTGGAGAGACTGGCGATCGCGTCGTAAATCAATCCCCTCTGTCTCTAAAAACTGCTCTGCCAGCCAGTCTACAATCAGCTTGTCAAAGTCATTGCCGCCGAGCTGGGTATCACCGCTGGTAGCAAGCACCTCAAATACGCCATTGCCCACATCCAAAATAGACACGTCAAAGGTTCCGCCGCCGAGGTCAAACACCATCACCGTCTGCACTTCATCGCGGTCTAGCCCATAGGCTAAGGCCGCTGCCGTTGGCTCATTGAGAATGCGCTTAATATCAATGCCTGCAATGCGTCCGGCATCGCGGGTGGCTTGGCGCTGGGCATCATTAAAGTAGGCCGGAACGGTGACAACGGCACTGGTCACGGGTTCCCCCAAGTAGCGACTGGCCTCTTCTGCCAGTTTCTTCAAAATCATCGCCGAAATTTCTTCTGGGGCAAACTCTTTATCGAGTCGCGGACATTTGATTTTGATTTCCCCTGCATCATCTCGCCGGATGGTGTAAGGAACCCGCTTGGAATCTGCATTGAGTTCGGCGTACTTGCGCCCCATAAAGCGCTTAACGGAGTAAAAAGTGTTTTGGGGATTTAAGACCGTCTGCCGTCTGGCTAACTGACCAATTAAGCGCTCACCATCCTTGCCAAATCCAACCACAGAGGGCGTTGTGCGGCTGCCTTCTGCATTGGCAATCACAACGGGCTTGCCCCCTTCCATGACGGCAATGACTGAATTGGTGGTGCCTAAATCAATACCGACAACTTTTCCCATCCGAGCGGAATCTCCTCATGCAGGTCGCAATCACGACAACTTTTAACGACAACGTTTACTTTTACAAGTGTGGCCTGTTCGTAGCCACTTTGTACGGACTTTGCACGCACTAACTTCGCACCCATTGTATCTTGCGCTTGGCAACGCCCTACTGCCAAGGTTACGAGATGGGCTGAAGCTGGCTTAGGACTAGTGCAAACCACTGCTGCGGATCGCTCCAAACCTGCACGGGTGCCAGCCGATGACCAGGATGGACAGCGCCAACGGCTTGCTGAAGCTGTGTTTTGAGTGCGTCTAGATTAAACTTGCGCGAAATTTCAGTGCGAATGGTTTCGTTAGCTGCAAAATGAAAGCTCAAGTCTAAAGCCTCTAGCCTAACGCTTTGGTCACAACGGCTTTTTAAGTGCATTTCAATTTGATTGTAGGTGGCATTATAAATCGCCTCATGCTCAAACTGCTCCAGACAAAAGTTGCCGCTAAACCGCTGATTGAGATGGCGCAGCATATTGAGATTAAAGGCCGCTGTAACTCCTTGGCTGTCGTTATAGGCAGCTTCTAGAAGCTCTACAGGCTTTTGCAGATCAACGCCGAGCAGAAAATATTCCCCTGGGTTAAGTGCATCACAGATTTGGCTAAAGAGGCGATCGCATTCCGCTTCATCTAAATTCCCTAAAGAGCTGCCCAAAAACACAATCAGCCGCTGGTTTTGCTGTACGGCTGGCAGATGGGCTAAGGCTTCATCATAGGTGCCTACTAGCCCATGAATTTCTAGGTTGGCGTATTTTGCCAAAAGCTCAAGGGCGCTTTGCTTGAGCATGCCGCCGCTTACGTCGATGGGAATATAGCGCACAGGGCGATCGCCATAGGCACGGAACAAAATCTGGGTTTTGGTCGCGCTGCCGCTGCCCAGTTCTACAAGGTCACAGGAGCCAATCTGCGCCACAAGTTCATCGGCACAATGCTCTAAAATCTGGCGCTCGGTGCGCGTTAAGTAATATTCGGGAAGGTCACAAATCTCTTCAAATAAGTGTGACCCAAAATCATCGTAAAAATATTTTGCAGGGAGGGTTTTCGGGACGCCGCTCAAACCCTTAATCACATCTGCGCCGTTAGAGGTTTGGATCAAGTTCTCTGAATCAGAAAGGACATCAACTTGGAGACGACTCCAATCTTCGAGAGCAAGGTTGGTGTTTATCAAATCTGTTTGAGGCAAATCTGTTGAAATCTCTGTCAGAAGACCGCCGGAGGAATGCTGATTACGCGTCATGGAATACCTTAGAGTCTTTGGCGATGGAACTTCCTATCTTTAGTCTAAAGTCCCTACCGCAAAGCGGAGCGTAAACCACCCAATCGAGAGATATTGCAGCTTTATTCGTCAGAAAGATGATCTGAAGTCTAGATTTGGAGCAGCTCAGCAGCGTATAGACCAGCAGCCTATTGCTGGAGCCTGCCGATACTAAGGATTGTAGGTGTGAGCCGCTAAACTGGAACCGTAATCTGTGCCGTAGCAGGTGCAAATAGCATAACGCCATTGCCCACTTCAGCTTTATGCCCAGACAAAGCGCAGGCG
Organism: Thermosynechococcaceae cyanobacterium; assembly: GCA_041752855.1. GTDB lineage: Bacteria > Cyanobacteriota > Cyanobacteriia > Thermosynechococcales > Thermosynechococcaceae > JAAURS01. The sequence goes on along the minus strand of JBGSVR010000453.1, from coordinate 3,747 downwards.
CTGCCAGACACAAAGTCTTCAATGCGCTGTGCTTGGACGGGGCCGAGTTTTTCTAGGTTAAACAGCACAATCTCGCCATCCTTCAGCGCAGTAATCGCTTCTTGTGTCTCTTCAAAGGTTTGAGGAGACAGAAATGCAATCTTATAGCTAGACGTTGCGGTTAAAGGCAGTAGGTTTCTCATAGCAGAGTCTCTCAATATCGGGATTTAGTAGAAATCTTTTATTCTGAGAATAGTTAATCAGATTTGATACTTTTCTCAAAATCTTAAGTGAAACCCTGCAAGGATGCAAAGTTTTATCTGCACAATCAATCCTTTCTCATCGGCTTCAAAAATTCTCTTAAGAAGGAATAGAATCTTGTTTGGGGCTGAGTCTGCGCTGACTGTACGCCTAAAGCCTTTTCGTAAGCAGCAGCCGATTGATTCAAAACGACAGCTTAAGGATGTGTGTGTGAACGTACAAAAATTTATGTTTGGGTGGGTGGCGCGTTTGGCGATCGCCCTAATACTCGTCTCTATCACCCTACCCGTTTGGGCGGACAGCTTAACGGCTTCTGCTCAGCCAGCAGCGCTGTTTGAGATTCACTGTGCGGGCTGTCATCTGGGCGGCGGCAATATTATTCGGCGGGGCAAAAATCTTAAGCTCAAGGCGCTGACGCAAAATAAGGTAGATACAGTGGGGGCGATCGCCACCCTTATCACCAATGGTAAAAACAACATGTCGGCTTACCGCGACAAGCTCAGCGCATCGGAAATTCAGGCGTTGGCAAAATATGTCTTGGCTCAAGCCCAGAAAGGCTGGCCGAAAGGTTAGAGAGGGCGATCGCCCCTAAAATTCCGTTCATTGAAATGAAAATGCGCCAAAGTGCCTCAAGCCCTCGCAAACTTTGTTAGATTAACGAATCTAAATGCCGTTTTGATGGCGCACTGTATACGAGAGGATTAAGCCTTGCCTACCCTTGGAGTCAACATTGACCACATTGCCACCCTACGTCAAGCCCGCCGCACCGTAGAGCCGGATCCTATTGCGGCTGCGGTAATTGCTGAACTGGCAGGAGCCGATGGCATTACCTGTCATCTGCGCGAAGATCGTCGGCACATTCAAGACCGAGATGTGCAGCTTTTACGCCAGGTTGTCCGCACCCGTCTGAACTTAGAAATGGCGGCAACTTCAGAGATGGTAGAGATTGCTCTTTCCATCAAGCCAGACTATGTGACTTTGGTGCCAGAGCGCAGAGAAGAGATCACCACAGAAGGTGGGCTAGACGTTGCAGCGCAGTTAAGCGTCTATACCTCAGTCGTGAAACAGCTTCAATCTGCCAGCATTCCGGTTAGCCTATTTATTGATGCAGACCCAGCCCAGCTCGCGGCAGCAGCCCATACCTCAGCCCAGTTTATTGAACTGCATACGGGCAGCTATGGCGAAGCCAAAACAGAAGCTGAACAGCACAAAGAACTCGAGACTTTAGCAGAAGGTTGCCGTCAAGCCCGCGCGCTGGGGTTACGAGTGAATGCGGGTCATGGACTGACCTATTGGAATGTGTATCCGGTTGCCCAGATTGAAGGCATGGAAGAGCTGAATATTGGACACACCATTATTAGCCGTGCTGCGCTGGTGGGGCTAGATCGTGCGGTTCGAGAGATGAGACAGGCTATTTTAGGGCAGGTTTAGGCCAAACTTCGAGATAAATTTGAGCGTAACCATTCAAAATCTCTTGGGTTGTTTCGTGTGGAGACACCCACAAGTCTTTATGATATGATGCAAACCTGCGTTCAATCGGCAAGGGAATGACGGCGTGTTTGTTTTAAGCGGCTACGAATATCTTCTCGGATTTCTCATTATTTGCAGCCTGGTACCAGTGCTGGCTCTAACGGCATCTAAGCTGCTGCGGCCTAGCAACCGTGGCCCCGAGCGTCGCACCACCTACGAATCTGGGATGGAGCCAGTCGGCGGAGCCTGGATTCAGTTCAACATTCGATACTATATGTTTGCTCTGGTTTTCGTCATTTTTGACGTGGAGACTGTGTTTTTGTACCCTTGGGCGGTAGCGTTTCATACCCTAGGCGTACTGGCGTTTATTGAAGCCCTAATCTTTATCGCTATTTTGGTGGTTGGGTTAGTCTATGCTTGGCGCAAAGGTGCCTTGGAATGGTCTTAACTCTATTATTATTTCTGAAGGAGCCGTGCTGAACCCATGTCTGAGACTCCCCAATCTGAAACGCCTGCATCTAAGCCAGAGGCAGCGATTGTGCAAGATAGTAGCCCCATTCAAGAAGTAGGGCCTCTATCTCATCGTTTGACGGCAGATGGTTTTATCCATGAGTCTTTAGGACTTGATCACCTTGGGGTTGAAATTCTGAAGGTTGATCGCGCGTTTTTGGTGCCCTTTGCGACGGCGCTTTATGCCTATGGGTTTAACTACCTTCAGTGCCAGGGGGGCTATGATGCAGGCCCAGGCCAAGACTTGGTGAGCATGTACCACCTTATAAAAGTTAAGAACGATGTCACGCAGCCAGAAGAAGTTCGGGTGAAGGTGTTTTTGCCCCGCGAAGACCCAACACTTCCTTCGCTCTACTGGATCTGGAAGACCGCAGACTGGCAAGAGCGCGAAACCTACGATATGTATGGCATTGTGTACGAAGGCCACCCTAACCTAAAGCGTCTGCTGATGCCCGAAGACTGGGTCGGCTGGCCTCTACGAAAAGACTACATCAGTCCCGATTTTTACGAGCTACAAGAGGCGTACTAAAGTTAAATTTTGCCTTGTCAACTTTCTGACTAGCGATCTACTTAATGTATTTCTCTAAATGTTTGGCTACTGTCAGAATCAGTAGCACTAGCACTGTCCCAATTAAGCCCGTTGCCCAAAGACCACAGCCACAGACCATTCCAAGTGCTGCCGTGGTCTAAAGCGCAGCAGCAGAGGTAAGACCCTTTACGGTGTCTTGATTGCTTTTAACCGATTGGCGATGCAGAATTTCGCCTGCACCCAAGAAGCCAATGCCTGTGGCGACCCCCTGGATGGCGCGGCTTAATCCATCTGCACTGTGGGCGGGGTTGGCCTGGACTGGAATCAGCACAATTAAGGCCGAGCCTAAGCTCACCAGCATGTGGGTTCTGAGTCCGGCGGGTTTGTTTGCAATTTGACGATTCCAGCCGATTAGCCCCCCAATGATGACCGCAACCCCTAACCGAAGGCTAGTGTCTCCTATCGTCTGGAAATAGATTGGGTTCATGGGGTTGCCTCTGCCAGCGCATTGCAAAAGCTGCGGTAATCTAATTTGACCTGATGGCTATAGGCACGGGCATAGTTAAGCAGCGGCTGATGCCATGAGAGATCTTGGGCAAACGCGATCAGGTCATCGGCGATAGCTAGCTCTTTCAGAGCGTTGACGCACCCAGAGTCCGCAGACCCTTGACCGCTACTACGCAACTGTCCCCAAGCCACCACATTGCCCATCGTGGTCATTACCTTCCCAAGGCGATTCACTTTGCTCTGCTTAAGATTTAGGCGATCTTGAGTAGGCTGAAGTTCTTTGAGCAAAAAAGATTGTCCGTCGAAGGCAACGGCATCTAAAAGAGCAGGCGGCATTCCCTGAATCCGCTGCTGTACTGATGCAACACGCTGGGCGGGGTTATCCCAGACAGGCTGTTGATGCTTCAGGTAAGGCGCTAAGGCAGAATCTGACTGGGCTTTAAGATCTAATAGGTAATTCTGGTCGGGCGAACTGTTCCCTTCTACAAGTA
>JBGSVR010000452.1:0-8494 GCA_041752855.1 Thermosynechococcaceae cyanobacterium | reverse complement strand
AATGTGCAGTCATATTTAAGAAATCAGACTGATATACTTTACCCTTATCGTTCAGAGCACGTAGGAGATAGGCGTGGCCGGTCACAAAATCCTGGTAATTGACGACAGCAAAGTCATTCGGATGCGCGTCAGAGACATGCTTCCTGAAGGAGACTTTGAAGTACTTGAAGCCAAAGATGGGCTTGAAGGCTTAAACCTTATTCGTCAAGAACGCCCCAATCTCATCATGCTGGACTTTTTGCTACCCCGCCTTAGCGGCTGGGAAGTGTTCCAAGAACTTCAGCAAGACGATGAGTTAAGAAGCATTCCGCTTGTCGTTATGTCAGGCCGAAAGGAAGAGGTCACTGACAAGATGACCGAGCCGTTTGAGTTTTTTGAATTCATCGAAAAACCTTTTGAAACGCATCAGCTTCAGGGCGCAATTCGCAGCGCAATTTCTAAGTCGAAGCTGCCTCGCATCAAAACAACCGACATGTCCAAGGCAACAATGTCTGGCACAAACTCGGACGAAGTGATGATTTTGCGCGAACGCGTCGAAAAAATGGAGGGCGAAATTGTTGCGCTTAAGCGGGCGATTGGTCAGCTTGTCGCCTTTGTAAAGCAAAAGCTTTAAAAGAGACGATAGAGACCGCGTCTAATCAAGTTCACGGCGACCTTCGAGGGCACGAGCCAATGTCACTTCATCGGCATACTCTAGGTCGCCACCCATCGGTAAACCAAAGGCAATGCGCGTTACGCGGGTAAAGGGCTTAAGCAACTGACCCACGTAAAGCGTAGTGGTTTCGCCTTCAATACTGGGGTTGATTGCCAAAATAATTTCTGTAACTTGGGGCTGGCTGGCACGGCGGACAAGCGACGTGATGGTGAGCTGTTCTGGACCAATGCCATCCATCGGCGAAATTAAGCCGCCTAATACGTGATATTTGCCTTTGAATTCGCGGGTTTTTTCGAGGGCAATAACGTCTCTTGAGTCTGCCACCACGCAGATGGTCGCGTCGTCTCGACTGGGCGATCGACAAATCTCGCAGGTGGGTTCGGCAGACAGATGAAAGCAAATGGAGCAAAAGCCGACCTGCTGTTTGGCTTCGGTGAGCGCTTGGGCGAGTGCCTGCACTTCAGATTCGGGTCGCTTAATGATGTGTAAAGCCAAGCGCTGTGCTGATTTAGGGCCAATGCCTGGAAGTTTTTGAAACTGTTCGATGAGTCGGGCAAGGGGGCGGGTATAAACGCTGCTCAACTGGTGTGAATCCTTTTTATATGCTTTTAGACATTGTAGAGCGGGCGATAGCTACGCACCAAGAGTTCGCTGCGCGTCCAGAGTCCACCCACATCGACACATCTCAAATTGAGTTATCTCCACACTCACATCACTGTGCTAATTTAGGCTCCGATGATTCTGGAGCCGTCAACCTTAAATTGCACAAGCAATAAAGTGCTGTCACGACACACAGCAGGCATTTTGTCCTTTAAACTTGTCTTAATTCTTCCTTCGCCTGAGAGTAAATTTGCTCTAAACTTCAGGGGCACGCTACAACATTCTCAGATGCGTTAAGGTCAAGCCACTGGTAGCCGCCGCCATTATGATGCAATCTCCTTCTCCTCAAAATCTTACCCCTCAACAAGCGGCTGAGCAGCGCCTTGAGGCCGAAAGAATGCAGGAAGTTATGTTTCTGCTCAAAAATCTTTTAGATCGAGAGCAGACGACGGTTAAGGCAATTGTGGCCTGTCTCTTAGATATAGGCGCTATTCACTTCATTAATGATCGGGTGCAGGTTCGTTCGTTGCGTCCTCTGGCTCGACCCTTGGCAAAACTTTCAAAACCTGCGCTGATATTCTTTGCAAATCGCTGGGTGCAGCAAAAGTGCCCTCAAATGATTGCTAATTTTCTGGGGCGAAGGGTTGTGATTAAGGCAAAGCGATCGCAGCCGCTGCCAATCCCGCAGCCTATGCCTCAAGTAACGCTTGAGCCAACCGTCATTTATCAGCACGAAATTAGACGACTGCGATCGCGGGTTCAGCTCACCACAGGTGCCTTGGTAGGGGTCAGTGGCGTTTTGGTGCTTGCCCTTATCGGTGTTGACGTTAAATCTGTTAATTCATTCTGGCAGTCCAGCAGCAGTAACCCTTCGTCTGCCGCAATGATTCAAAACCATAAGCCCGAACCCTAGCTAAGACTTAAAAAGAGACTAATAGCCTTGAGCCGCTAAATTAAGCATCTGCTTAACACCCACGCGCTCCACCGCTGTCTTAAAGGTTCCATCAGGATGCAGCCATGCCAGTCGAAAGCCAGGTTGATTATTATCTAGTGCAAAGTTAGGGCTGTGAGGCATGAACTGAATACAGGTTGAGGGCGTACTCAGGTACGTTACGTCATTGCGTGTACACTCAAACTCTTGATGAACATGCCCTACCAGCACCAACTGAACCTGCGGGTATTGATCAATAATCTTAAAAAAGGCTTCGGTGTTTTGCAGCCCACTTTGATCTAGCCAAGGTGAACCCACCCAAAAAGGAGGATGATGCATTGAAATTAGGGTCGGTCGATGAGACGGAAGTGTGGTCAACTGCGCTTCAAGCCAGTCTAAGTTGTCTGCACTCAACGCACCATAGACCTGACCTGGCACATTGGTATTGAGGAGAAGAAACTGCCAGCCACCCTTGTAAAAACTTTTGTCTGCATAAACCGGAGGCTGATTTAGCACTCGCTTCATGGTGGGCACATGGTCATGATTTCCAGGAAGCCAGTAGGTTGGAATGCCAGTGGCGGCAAAGTAGCGCACAATTTTTTTGTAGGATGCCTCAGTTTCATCTTGCGATAAATCACCCGTCAACAGAATAATGTCAGGGCGCGGCGTAGAACGCTCTAACTGCTGCATGATCTTGGTTAGAGACGCCCACGTATTCCACCCCAACAGATTTTGACGTTCATCGCCAAAGAGATGAAGGTCAGAAATTTGTGCAACGAGTAGGGAGGTAGCCTGGTAAGTGTTACCCATGAAGAAAAAAGCGTCAGGTCAGAGCCATCTGATAGTTTAAGGGGTTAGGTATATTAACTGCATTCCGAGGAATTAATCAAACGGCGTTCAGGACATACCGCATTTTTTTAACGCTAGGATTAAAAATTTTACAATTATAGTGATTCATTGTGGACTTAATCTTAAGAAAAAATCTTGTTTCTTTAGAGATAAATTTATGGCGGCTTTATGCAAGCCTTGGATGGTATCATCTCATACCTTGCATAAAGCCATCTTAAAAGTCCAAGAGACTCTCGAACGTGATTTCAGTCACAGGGAAAGCAATCGTGCTGTCTGTGACGTTAGCCGCAATGGTTTATGCCTTAAGCTGCTCAACGATGCTACAGCATTCTGCGGTAGGCTGACGCTGCTCCATTTTTGCTACCAGCGCTTCATAGCTTTGCAAGTTTTCTTGCAGAAGCTGGCGGGCGCGGCGGGTAGCCTTTTCTTCATGAAGTCGGACATTTAGCCCTAAGGAAGAAAGAGATCGGCGGAGCTGCCGAAGATCGTCTTCGTTCCCTTGAATGGAGCCGTACTTAAGGTCTTCTGCAATGCCCCCTGCGACCCAAACGGTACAAAGCTGATCGATGTTGGATTTCAGCCAGCCGGAAGTGATGATATTAGGTGGCTGGTTCAGCAATACCCCAGCCTGTTGAGCATTCCCATTGCGGTAGGCTTCCCAGACGCTGAGGGAGTAGGACTGAATGGGCAAATCTAACAGGTAGGCGACTAAAAAATGTCCGGCTTCGTGGTGCAGTACGCGCTGCTGATAGCGAGGCGAAAGACGGGCAAGGGTATCGAGCAGCAGCGTTAACCCTAAAGACTGAAACTGAAAGCCATCTAGGGTGACGGCACTTAAGCCCACCAAAACCACGCCTGCGCTGAGGCTAGGAGAGATATGAAGTAAAGGCCCTAGCAAAACGGAGAGGGTCATGCCAAACACGCTAATGGCGATCGCATTAAGGGTAAGTGGGTTCATGTTCCCTATGTTAGGGGGTTCCTGGCTTGAGGTGTTGGGCGCGGTAAAAGGTTTCTAGGCTACTGCGATCGCCCACAAACCGCCAGTGCCAGGGTTCGTAGCTCACGCCCTGGGTATTGCCTTTAGTGAAGGATAGTTCAAAGCTGTACTTGGCGGCGTGTTCTGAGAGCCACGCAAACGCAGGCGTATTTTCAAAACTTTGGCTTAGGTTAGTATCTGAGCGATCGCTATCTCCAATATCCACGGCGTAACCCGTGTGGTGTTCGCTGTGCCCTGGCGGTGCGCTAACCTCTGCCCGTTTTGAGACGGCCTGGTTACGCTGCTCTTTGACCCGAAAAAACAGGTCGTTTTGATCGGAAACGGAGCGAAAGCCAGAAATAACGGTAAGACGAATGCCTGCTGCTGCAGCATCCGCGCTCATTTTACGGTAGGCTTGCGCCGCTGGCTGCCGCATTGTGATGGATCCATCGGCAGTGATGGGTTCTAACTCGTTTGCAGGCGCTTCGGCATAGGCAAAGTGACCCAAAACCTGATCGGGCGAGGCTTGGGGAGACGCCGCTGTGGTTGGGATGGGTGACGACGGTACAGTTGAGGGTGAAGATGGATTACCCTCTGCCGCCGTTGGGGGGGCGGGTTCGCTTTTAGGCCATAGCATTAGGGCTGTGGTGATGAGAGCGATCACCCCCACAGCCAAACCACCCATCGCTAAAACAGGCGCAGAAACACGGGATTTGGCAGGTTCGTCTTCTGACCGCCGAATCGCTTCAGGAATATCGTCACGCATAGAACACAGGCGACAGGCTGAGATGCATTGTAAGGGTTCTATCTGTCTGTTGGATATAGAAAATAGTCTGACACAACTTAATATTTACGTTCTTGGGGCTGAAAGCGGGTGATGGTGACGGGCATGTAGTCTAGGTGGATTGCCTCGGGGGTATAGAGCGCTAAAGTGTGCCGTAAAAAGGCATCATCATCTCGGGTAGGATAGTCTTCACGGCAGTGGGCACCGCGACTTTCTTGGCGATGTAGGGCGCTGGTCATAATCATTTCGCCCACAATCATGAGGCTGCGCAGCTCTAGGGCTTCTAAAATTTCGGTATTCCAGACTGTGCCTTGGTCATCCAGGCGAATGGTTTTGTAGACGTTTTTAAGAAGCTTAAATTGTCGTAACCCTTCTGTAATGAGTGCATCGGAGCGGAACACGCCGCAGTATTCGGTAATGCAGTCTTGTACCTGCTGGCGAAGCTGACCAATGCGAATGTCGCCTTTTTGGTCTAACAGCGCCTGAATTTCTTGTTTAGCGGCGGTGAGGTAGTGTTGTTCGTCGATCTCTGGCAGGGTCTGAGTTGGGACGTATTGGGCGATCGCCAACCCCGTTCTGCGCCCAAATACCACGCACTCTAGCAGTGAGTTGCTGCCCAAACGGTTTGCCCCATGCACCGAGACACAGGCGGTTTCTCCTGCGGCAAAAAAGCTTTTAACAAGAGTGTTTGCATCGCGGCGCACTTCGCCATTGACGGTAACGGGGATGCCGCCCATAGAGTAATGAATGGTAGGCCGAACCGGAATCGGCTCATACACGGCATCCACCCCTGCTAACCGTTGAGATTCTTCCCAACAAAAGGGGACGCGGCTCATGATTTTTTCTTTCCCCATGTGGCGCAGGTCTAGGTAGATAAAAGGCCCTCCTGCGCTGCCGTCTAGATTGATGCCCCGCTGCTGCCGGATTTCTGTGGCGATCGCCCTGGACGTAATATCTCGTGGCGCTAACTCCATACGGCTGGGGGCGTAGGTTGCCATAAAGCGATCGCCGTCACTATTGACCAGATAAGCACCTTCGCCGCGCACGGCCTCAGAAATCAGCACTCCGGCAGGGTATAGCCCCGTAGGGTGAAACTGGACAAACTCCATATCTTCGAGGGGTAGCCCTGCTAAGGCGACCATTGCTAAGCCATCACCTGTGGAGGCAAAGTCATTGGAGGTGGTGTTAAAGACGCGTCCGTAGCCCCCTGTGGCAAACATAACGGCTTTGGCGCGCAACACTTCTAGGGTGCCGTCTTGGATGTGGTAAACCACAACGCCTTTAGCCTGGTTCTCTTCTAAAATCAGGCGCAAGACGTACCATTCTTCGTAGATTTTGACGCCGAAGCGCAGCAGATTGCAGTACAGCTCATGCAGAATGGCGTGGCCTGTTTTATCTGCGGCGTAGCAGGTGCGGTTATGGCTATGGCCTCCGAAAGCGCGTTGAGCAATACGTCCATCGGGTAAGCGCGAAAACAATACGCCCAAATGCTCTAGGTCAATAACGACATCGGGGGCTTCTTGGGTCAAAATTTCGACGGCGTCTTGGTCAGCGAGGTAGTCTGAGCCTTTGACGGTATCGAAGGCGTGGGCTTCCCAACTGTCTTGATCGTCTACGTTTTTGAGGGTTGCAGCGATGCCCCCTTGGGCTGCGACGGAGTGTGATCGAATGGGGTGGGTTTTGGCGACTAGGGCGACGTTGAGGTGGGGGGCTGTACGGGCAATTTCTAGGGCAGCGCGACAGCCTGCGAGTCCTCCGCCGACGATGATGACGTCGTGATCAATCATGGTTATATTTTCTCCTGCCCGTGAAAATCCATAATTCTCCGCACCTTCAAGAATGCAAAACTGATGCTTAACGATAAGTCCATATACCTTTCAAGCCAACTGCTTAGAAGGATATTATGTGAAATGACTTCAGTCTAAAAATCTAACAAAGTGCTGAAGTGACTGGTCTTCTTAAGTTTATCAGGCTGCATGGTGTAATGAGTCTATATAATTATTTTAAAAGGGTGTTATGCGGAAAGATTTAGTCTAAACAATTGTTGTTCCACTTAGATTTACGCATTATCGATTTTGCTTTTAGTGTTGGGAAATATAGAGTAGTTGATTCTTTTGCAGCTGCTTGATATCTAGAGTTATATGAACTTACACTTAGAACTGATCACTGGCGATGTTAATCAGATTGGCAACTTAGATTTTCTGCTTCTAGGACATAAGAATCCTCTTCGGAGACAGATTTGTGAGGAGGCAGATTCTGTGTTTCAGTTTATAGGTAGCGAAAGTTGGTTGCATCCCCATCAGTATGATTTTCTAGAAGCACCTTCTTATAAGTGGAAAAAGGTTGCAGCGATTAAGTTTCGAGCTAATGGAAAGATCTGCGAGACACAATTTGTGAGAATCAGTAGTCCAATTAGCACTGCTCTTAAACAGCCAGATATAGAAAGTATTGGAATTTTGCCACCGACTTGGCGTAATCCAAATTACTGTGCTCTTGGTATTATTTACTCACTATGGCTTCTGGGATATGCTTCTGCATCTGGAGCGAGGTCTCATTTCCCTGATGTTATGAAAGAGCTTTTCCCAAGCCCAGCTAACGTAAAATTTAAGATTATTTCACAGGCAGGAACAGAGCACTTTGAAAACGTACTAAAGGATGATTGTGATGTAATGTGGAAGTTTTTTAAGAAACTTCTGAAAGAGGAACTTTCCTGGACAGGCTCTTCATACAAAAGCTATAGAAAAGTTCCTGTTAGATTTGAGGTTACAAAGATTCAGGTTTAGGGGGTTATCGATACTCAGCGTTACAAACAACTTTGTTAGAGTGGACTTCTGAGATTGATCTATCGCCGATTCAAATCTGAAGTGCAACAGGTGCTGATGGTGTTATGGTCGCATTTCCCGATCTCAGTCCTGAGTCATCCAGCTTAATCCGTCAACCAGTCAAAAAGCTGCTTGACCGTAATTTCAACTACTCCTGCAAAAGTAGGGACTGGCAGCACCATTTGCGGCTCATCAAAAAAACGTGGCGTCTGGTTCGGCTGATAGACAAAAATACAGGATTCCTCAGAGTCAATCATCCAGCCCATCTCTGTGCCATGGTCTAGGCAATGCAAAATATTGCGCATCACTTTAGTGGGGCTTTGGCCTGGGGACAAAATTTCAATTATCCAGTCAGGATACAGTTCAAACCGATTGGATACCCTGCCATTTGGCTCTCTAGGAATACGTTCCCAACGAAAAACTGAAATATCAGGAACGACTGAACGACCTCCAAAGGTACACCGAAGTTCGGGATAAGCATGGGCAATTTTTGAAGGACTGAGCGCATCATCTATATCTCGCGTCAAATCCCGCTGCAACGTACTATGTTCACCTTGAGGCATGGGCTTTTGGACGATTTGACCGTCTATATATTCACTGGCAGGCTTCGTTTCGGGCTGCTGAAGGAAGCTCTCTAAGGTAATGATTCGGGTCGGTGTTTGAACCATAGGACTTGATGTAAGCAACTTTAGAGCGTATTGCTTTATCTAATATCGTCAGTGTAGCTCAGGCAATATCGCTGATTCTAAATTAGTTTGTGTCCAGAAAATTTGCCCATGCCTCTGCCATTGAGGGAGGAAGCAATGAGGAGATTTTTAAGCCAGTGGTTGTCATAAGCAAAGCCATTAAGGTCTCTAAAGGGAGAGCAGGTAAAAGC
>JBGSVR010000451.1:0-6327 GCA_041752855.1 Thermosynechococcaceae cyanobacterium | reverse complement strand
ACCGCATCGTCCGTAATCTCAAGCTGCATACAGGGGATTGTATCTGACAAAATTGAGCTGGCCATCATGCCAGTGTGTATCTCTAGCTGCCCTTCAGGCGAAGCTTCAAAGAGCAAACGCTGACTTGGAAAGACAACGCGCTCAAAGTACCAGTTTGGGATGTTTGTGATTCTAGCAATCTGAATTTTGCTGGTTGAATTGATGTAACAGCAGCAAATTAAATCTGACATATTAGATGGAACGGGATCAATGAGCTGAGCCATAGCTTCACCAGAATTTTGTATTATCGACTGATTCCTACACATGAAGCTAACACTCCTGATCCCTGACTGTTGTAAAGGTGACTACCATCTGATTTCTTTCTAGAGAAAGAATCATTGCTTAACATTAGCTTGCCCAATCTCTACGCAATTTGTAGCGGCAAGCATAAATTTGTGCGTACAGCTCGAGCCTGCCTATGCCTTGCTGTATCTTAGGCTCAATTTCTTAGGCTCATGGCGAACCTTAATATTCATTCTCTATTGTCGCCATAGATTGGGGATCGGTTCTCAGAGATCTTTATGGCTTAATCTACTTCAGGGCGTCCGCTTCTGGGGGACTGCTATAGAATGAGAGAGTGTTAAGAAATATTTATTCTGCCGCTGGTTTCAAAGCGGTTAAGCAGCATGGATGCCCGCATTCTTTACGTTCGCCTACCCTGTAACCCCATTTTTCCGATTGGGGTGGTTTACTTGGCAGATCATGTCCACAAATGCTTTCCCCAGGCGGCACAGCGAATTTTTGACTTAGGCACGGTGCCTCCTCTAGACTTCACGTCTGCGCTAGAGCGATGCATTGACGAATTTCGGCCTGATGTTTTGGTGTTTTCTTGGCGAGACATTCAAATTTATGCGCCAGTCGGGGGACGGGGCGGCAATCCGCTCCAGTATACGTTTGAGTTTTTCTACGCGCGAAATCTGCTTTTGAAGGTGAAGGGTGCAGTAGGGCTGCTGCGCATTGCCACTGGCTATTATGGCGAGCTGTGGCGAAATTTAGGACTGATCAAGTGCGGCATTGCGCGAGCAAAGCGCTACAGCGCTCACCTACGGACGGTGGTGGGTGGCGGTGCGGTCAGCGTGTTTTATGAACAGGTTGCCAGCACATTGCCCAAGGGCACGATTGTCTCTGTGGGCGAAGGCGAAGCGCTGATGGAGAAACTACTGCGGGGCGAAAATTTTGCGGATGAGCGGTGCTTTGTGGTGGGCGAAACAAAACCCCGCGATCGCATGATTCACGAGTTCCCTGCCCCCATTGAAAAATCGGCCTGTCACTATCCCTACATTGAAACAATTTGGCCGGAGTTTGAGTATTATCTGCAAGATCGAGACTTTTATGTGGGCGTCCAAACCAAGCGAGGCTGCCCTCACAACTGCTGCTACTGCATCTACACCGTCATCGAAGGCAAACAGGTGCGCATTAACCCCGCCGATGAAGTGGTGGCAGAAATTCGTCAGCTTTATGATCGTGGGATCCGCAACTTCTGGTTTACCGATGCTCAGTTTATTCCGGCGCGCAAGTATATTGCCGATGCAGTAGAGCTACTGCAAAAAATCTTAGCGGCTGGGATGGACGACATTCACTGGGCGGCCTATATCCGCGCCGACAATTTGACTCCAGATCTGTGCGACCTCATGGTTAAAACGGGGATGAACTACTTTGAGATTGGCATTACCAGCGGCTCTCAAGAGCTGGTGCGCAAGATGCGCATGGGCTACAACCTCAGAACCGTGCTAGAAAACTGCCGCGATCTCAAAAAGGCTGGCTTTAATGACCTCGTCTCGGTTAACTACTCTTTTAACGTGATTGACGAGCGACCTGAAACCATTCGCCAGACCATTGCCTACCACCGCGAACTAGAGCGCATTTTTGGGGCAGATAAGGTAGAGCCTGCGATTTTCTTTATTGGTCTACAGCCTCATACGCATTTAGAAGAATATGCGTTTAAAAACAATATGATTCAGCCTGGGTACGACCCGATGAATGTCAAACCCTGGACGGTAAGAAAGCTGCTGTGGAATCCTGAGCCGCTGGGTTCTATGTTTGGTGAGGTTTGCCTTGAAGCATGGCAACAAAACCCTAACGATTTTGGGAGAGAAGTTATGCGGATTTTAGAGGCGCGTTTCGGCTGTGCTGAGTTAGAATCGGCACTGACGGCTCCGATAGAACGGGATGCCCGTGAATTGGTTCAGGCTTAACGCCTTAGTTTGTGGGATGTGTCGCGCAAATGACCTGACGCATCTGGCGCATATTGCCGGGTAGGTCGTAGCGCATGGCCTGCTCAATAAATACACCCGGCACTGGAATCAGCGGTGTGGCTTCCACAGAATAGGTCAACACGGTTCCGCTGCCGTAGTCATCAAGCGTTAATTCTGCCGAGAAATCATTAAAGCTGCCGCGCTCCATGCGAAAGCGGATCTGACGCTGAAGGTTTTCAAAGACCCGCAGATGAATTTCAACTTGGGCGGTAAACACCAAAAAGTTTTTGCGGGCAGCCTGATAAATTCGACGCCCTCTGTGGGGTCGCTGTGGGTCACTCTCTAAAATTTCGCTTTGCACAATATCAGGAAAATACTGAACCCAGCGGGTATAGTCCGTCAGGTTTGTCCACACATGCGATCGCGATGAAGGCAAGTACATCAGAGCCGTGACTGCCCCACCCGAAGCGCTGTAGGATCTAGGCTTTAATAAAATTTCACCCTGTAAAAGCTTAAGAACATCAGACTCCTCTGGCGTAAAAGTACGGGATGAGTCTAGTAAAGTAAAGCCATCGGCTAAAACCATAGTAATTAATTTAAGATTAAGCCAGCCAGCTTAAGCTGGTGTTGGCTGCTATCATATTGCACTTCTTCGGGTTTTGCCTACAAAGGCAGCCTGTTGTCTTTTAGCATTCCCTTTTGATCGGCTTCTTCTACAAGAGTGAGCCATAATAACAGGTAATTTAAGGCGTCTACTTTGAGATGTCATAGCATCGGGGGCAATGCGTAAGTGTTTTGATGCAATGAGCCATCAGGCTAATTCAGTCAAACATTCTACCTTTACGGTATTGCGGACAAATATCGTGGAATAACAGATATTGTGGAATAACAAGGTGGAACAACAACTTGAAATTCTGTGGAATCGCGAGGACGTGCCCACAGAATCAACCACGGACTCGACCATGCAATTCCCCAATCCGCTCCAACGCCCCAGCCTATTAACGCAGGACGTCGGTGATGAGGATTTCAGGATGTCTGAAAATACTCAGGAAAATTTCCCCATTGAGGCAGTCTCTGATCTGTCTACATCAATGTCTTCCGTTTCTGAGCTGCTCAGTGAGGTCGCCCAGTCCATTCAGTTTTCTACCCCTGGAGAGTCGTCGCCGCCCGAAGGAAAGCGCATTCGGCAACTGGAGCAGGCTTTATATCAGTGTCAGCTTTATATTGATGAACTCAAGAAAAAGCTGATCGACCAAGAATTTTTAGAAGGCCAGCTTGCAACCACTGAAACCTTTTCTCATATTCAAAAGCAGGCCATTGAGACGCTGAAGCTACAGGTTTCTGAGCAGCAGGCGCTTCAGGAAGCTTTAGAGACGGCTCGACAGCAGCTCCAGGTTACGAAGTCTGAGCGCAAGGAGGCGATCGCCCTCATTTCGCAAAAAGAGAATGAATGCTCAGCGCTCCAGCTTCAGATACTGCAAGTGCGTGCTGAACTTGATCGCCTCAAGGACACAAAAGCGCAGGCGACAGCCCAGCTTGATGCTCTTCAGGGTTCGATGGTGCAGGAAACTCAACAGCGGATTATTGCCCAAAAAACAGCAGACCGTCTGCGGACAGAGCTTCGCAATCGAGAATTGTCTACGCGATCGCTAGAGTCAAAACTCCAGCAGGCAGAAGAAATGCTGACCCACCGAGAAACGATGATTGCCGCCCTTAAAGATCGCAACCGTCCCGATTCTCAGAAAGATCAGTTTATCCAGGGCATTAGCACCACACTCCTCAAAGCCCAGCGCCAAATTACAGAGCTACAAAATGAGCTGTCAAGCCAGTCTATTTTGCAGGCGCAGCTTCAGCACACGACCCACGAGCTTGAGCAAGACACTAAGCTCGCCCAAACTCGTTCAGAGCAGCTAGAACAACAGGTCAATGATCTACAGGAGCAGGTGTTACGTCAGGCGCAGCAGGCAAGCGAGTACGAAACCGCCGTGCAGCATTGGAAAACCCGCTGCACAGAAGCAGAAGAATGGACGTCTCAGGTGGCTCAATTATGGGAGAGCCTCAAAACGGAGTCTCCGGCGGGGATGCTCTCCCCTGATTTAACCCAAACGTTAACGGCGCTTTCAAAATGGTTTCAGGGTTCTAAGGGCAATGCACTTTCCCTTGATGCCCAAAGTTCTCCTAAAGAATTTGTGGGGCGGCGATCGCACTGGGAAAATTTCTAGTTTTCTGTGTCCCAAACCCAAACCTGAAGGTAGACTAGCCCTGGTGTAATGCTCAGATACAATTAAGTAGACCATCGGCCACAGCCAAAAAACTCCCAGCAGCGCAATTGCAGGACTTAGAAATAACCACGCTGCAAACGTGTAGGAGCGGGAAAAAGAAAGCGCTGTCGATTCGAGGTGCTGTAGGTTTTGCCAGCGTATCGCTATTCTTTTGTGCCAATGCATTTATGACGAGTTCTCCTATGCCTGATTGGGCTTCGCAAAGTCTCTGCTCACCCATTGTTACGCCCTACCGCCCAGCGAACCCCGAAAAGCCGATTAAGCTTGGGGTGCTGGCTTCAGGATCGGGCAGCAATTTTGAGGCGATCGCCCAGGCCATTGCTCAGCAACACCTCGAAGCGCAAGTGGCAGTTTTGGTTTACAACAATCCTCAGGCTAAAGCGGCGGCGCGATCGCAGCAGCACAACATTCCCGCGCAGCTCTTAAACCACCGCGACTACGCCACCCGCGAGGCATTAGATCAGGCGATCTTAGATGTGATGCGGCAGTACGAAGTTGAGCTAGTGATAATGGCAGGCTGGATGCGGGTTGTAACCCCTGTACTGCTAGAGGCGTTCCCTCATCGGGTACTGAACATCCACCCCAGTTTGCTGCCCAGCTTTAAGGGGATACGGGCAGTGGAACAGGCGATCGCAGCCCAGGTCAAAATTACGGGCTGTACGGCACATTGGGTCGTACCAGAGGTAGACAGCGGCGAAATTTTGGTGCAGGCGGCGGTGCCTGTGCTGCCGGAGGATACGGCAGAAACGCTTCATGCGCGGATTCAGGTGCAGGAGCATCGAGTCATTGTGGCAGCGATTAATCAGGCGATCGCCCAGATTCGGAGTTCTCTGTAGATGCAAGGATTAAGCTCAAGCATCTTTACCTGTCATTTGTTGAAATAAGTTCAGACCAAAATACCTAAATCAGGTTTTGAGCATGTATTTAGCGAAGGCTTAAGGATGGGACAGAACAAGCTATACTGAGCAGTCAGTTATTTGAGGTCTTTGAAAGACTCTCTTGCTGGGGGCTGTCTTAATAGGTTTGTTCAACGGTTAGTAAAGGTAGAACGGCTCAATGAACACGGAGCGACGCGCAGCACTCAAAAAGCAGGCAACATCAAAACGAGGGCGATCGCTGGCTCTAACCTTAGGGGGTGCAGCCCTACTCGTGGCGGGGGGCACTTTAGCCTACTTCTTACTGAAAGGCCGACCGTCAGGGAGCGTGATTCCCTTGGGCGCGTTGCTGACCCCCCAAACTGCGCTCTTAAGTCTGACGGTTTCGACCGACGAAAGCCCGTGGCGACAGCTTAAAGAATTTGGCACCCCAGAAACAAAAACCCGCTGGCAAGATCAGCTCAAGGGTTTTGAGACAGAATTTTTAACCCCCTTTAGCTTCACCTACGACAAAGACATTCGGCCTTGGGTGGGGCCACAAATGAACCTCGTGATGCTCTCCCCCGCACCTGAAGATGTCGCTCAAGTAGGGGCTAATGCGACGGTCTGGTTTTTACCCATCAAAGACGCTCAACAAGCGCAATCTGTCTTAAGCCGTGCAGCAGGAAGCGGCACCCCTCAGAAACGCACCTATAAAGATGTAGAGGTGCAGACGTTTAAGGGGCAGACTGGCAAAGCAATTTCGGCAGTGACGCTAGAGAACCGTCTGCTGATTGTCAGCAATGGCAACAATACGCTCAACCAGGTCATTGATACCTATCGGGGCGCACCTTCCCTTGCCCAAACGCCTCGGCTCCAAGAGGCCATGAGTGAAGTGGATGACAGCGCTGCCTTTGCCCAACTTTATGTCAATTTGCCGATCGCCACGGCAGGGCT
>JBGSVR010000450.1:0-5985 GCA_041752855.1 Thermosynechococcaceae cyanobacterium | reverse complement strand
CCAGTTTTTATTGAGGTCAAGTCAATGGCAAACAGTCAATGGTGGGAGCTATGGGTATTAGCAGACCCAGCCTTAGATGAGCTGCTGTCTTGGGAAATTCAGTCGATGGGCTGTCAGGGCACTTCTAGCCAAATTAAGGACGGTCAGCTCCGTATCTGTGGATACTTCGCCCAAAGTCAGATTTCTGAGGCGGCGCTCACCCAAATGGCAGATCGGCTCCAGCTTTCGGCTGCGACGGCAAACTTGGGCAGTATTGACGTGGGCTGGAATATCATTCAAGAAGAGGACTGGGCCAGTAGCTGGAAAGATTATTGGCACCCTACAGAAGTGGGCGATCGCCTTCTCATCCATCCCGACTGGCTCCCTGTGCCTAAAACCGACCGAATTGTATTGCGACTTAACCCTGGGGTTGCCTTTGGCACAGGTGCCCATGCGACAACGCAGCTTTGCTTAGTGGCTCTAGAACAGCAGTTTGCAAAGTCCACGGTACACCCTTGCGTTGTTGCCGATATTGGCTGCGGTACCGGAATTTTGGCGATCGCCGCCCTCCAGTTTGGCGCAGACCGCGCCTTTGCAGTCGATACCGACCCTCTCGCCGTACAGGCCGCTCAGGAGTGTCGGGATCTCAACGCCATAGAGCCGAGCCGTATGGTTGTAGAAGAAGGCAGCATTGAAAGGGTGATCGCCTTGGCAAAAACGCCTGTGGATGGGTTCTGCTGCAATATTTTGGCTCACATTATTATTGAGCTGGTGCCCCAAATGGGTCTGTTAACAAAGCCTAAGGGCTGGGGAATTCTCAGCGGCATTTTACAAAAGCAGGTGCCGGACGTGGTTGAAGCGTTAACGGCAAATGGTTGGAAAGTAGAAGAACACTGGCAACAGGCCGACTGGGCTTGTTTAAAAATTGTTTGTCCTGATTAACGTTGCTCTGATTGGCATAGGGTAGCGACCTTGGGTTAGATCACCACCCACATCAATAAGGAAAGTCCCTTCGGCACTAGCAGCATCCATACCCACAATGCTTTTCGGCTTTAGGCCTGCTAATTTGCGCCTTGCCCTTTCGAGCAAGTAGCCGTTTCGGGGACTACGTGGGCTGTGCGGGGGGTATGACAGCCCAATCAATGTATTCATATAAACATATTTGTGACGGGGGGCTAAAGCGAGAATTTACGGAACTTGCATAAAGTTAATTCGTTTTGTCTCAGTAGTCTCACATCCGTAAATCTACGGATATTTTGGGTGAGAAATCTAATCGATCCAACCCGATATGTAAAATTGAGACTGAAAGACTTGTGCCATAAAGGTTTCAATTATGTCAGGCTTCCATGATGTCGTATCAGGTTTCCATGACATAAAGAAAATGACTCCATTTCTGTCTTACAGTTCATCCCCTGGTAAGCCCCGGACGCCCCAATTGACTTTGGGTGTTTCAATTAGCGTAATCTCTAAGTCTAGAGGCGCGATTTTAAGATTTTGCTCGAATCGTTCAAAAAGCAAACGAATGAGCTGTCGTTTGGTTGCGGCGGTGCGGCCTTCAAACATCAAAATTTCTAAGATGGTGTAGTTCTTGGTGCGATCGCCAGGATAAATAAATGCCTCTGGTTCCAGCGCTATAAACCGATGAAACCGCTTTTCTGGGGCAACGGCGATCGCCTCCATGAGGCAGGTATGGATGGTATCTGACATGAGCTGGATTTTGGGCGTCAGGCGATCGCCCAGTCCGTAGACTTTAACCTGCACCATATTTGTTAATAGGCTCCTGTAGAGGCTTAATCTTCGGCGATGTGTCCACCAAGGTAGAGTGCGCCAACTTTGGGGTCATTAAGGAGTTGAGAACCAGGGCCTTCGTAGCGATCGCGACCCGAATCTAGCACATAACCTCGGTCGGAAATGGCTAACGCCTTACGGGCATTTTGCTCGACGAGAATAATCGAAACGCCGTTTTGGTTAATGTCTTTAATTTTGGCAAAAATTTCATCCACTAAAATCGGAGACAGCGCAGCGGAAGGTTCATCTAAGATCAACAGCTTGGGATCTAGCATCATGGCGCGCCCCATCGCCAACATTTGGCGCTCCCCACCCGATAGCGTTCCAGCCTGCTGTTTGCGACGCTCGGCTAATTTCGGAAACGCATCATAGATTTTTTGCTTGAGTGGACCCAAGGGCACCGTCCGCACAAAAGCGCCCATTTCTAGGTTTTCTTCCACCGTCAAAGATCGAAATACATTGGCAATCTGAGGGACATAACACATCCCTCGTGCCACAATTTCATTGGGCTTCAGCTTCGCGACGTTTTGACCTTGAAAAACAATAGTTCCTGTGTGGGGTGGTACTAGCCCACAGATGCACTTTGCCAATGTTGATTTACCGGCACCATTAGGGCCAATAATGGCAATCAGTTCACCAGGTGCGACGTAAAGATTAGTGCCCTGTAATATGTCTAGTCCTGGAACATACCCAGCAAAAACGGATTCGACATGCAGCAGCGGATTAGGAGGAACGGACATCCAGCGATCGCTCAAACAGATAGGCTTAGTCGAGTCTCATCGTATCAGCTTCGTTTCCCTAGATGCAAAATTGAAGAAAGTCCCAGCAAAACAAAAAGGAGGGTTTGATGTTATTGAGTCGATCCATTATTCTGAGCCTTGTCACCCTATCAACGGTCTTGAGCCTCGTCAGCTTACCTGTCAGGGCACAGGAGGGGGAACTCGCTGCTCAAGACACTAAAGCTCAAGTTAACCTGCGCGCTTTAGCCAATACCCAGGCCGAAATTGTAGCAACGGGGAACGTCGGCGATCGCATTCAAATCCTCAGCACCCTCACCAGCAAAGATGGTCAAGTTTGGTATCGCGTCAAAGTTGCGCGAACGGGACAGGTCGGATGGGTGCGCGGAGATTTAATTAAGGTTTTGGGCGCATCCAAGACATCAACTTCTGCAAAAACTGCGGCTAAAGTGGCCTCAAAAAAAATTGCGGCTACTCCTGCAAAATTGACCGCTTCTGTTCCTCTCAGTCCGCCTAAATCTGTGACCAAATCCCTGGCTTCGCCTCAGAAAGCGACAGGACCTGCGATCGACGCTGCCTCATCGAAAGAATCTACCAAAGCAGATCCACTCAAGGCAAAAGCAAATGAGTCTCCAGCAGTCGTAAAGGCGATCGCCGCACCCTCCGTCGTCATTGTGTCCTTTCAAACCCCAACCTATGCCGTTCGCATTTTTAGCGAAGCAGGTCAACTGCGCCTCAACTTATTTAACCGAAAAAGCCAACAGCTCGCCTTAGATTCCGTTGCTGTAGAGAGCAAAAACTCAGGTGAACAAACAGTCTATCGCTATGGCAGCGACTTAAAAGTTACGGTCGCTGTACCCACGAAAGGAGTACCCACCTTAACTACCATTGCCCTTGGCAATACGCTCCAAGAAGAAGCTGAAACAGCCCCAGCCGCAGTCAACACAGCGCCAAAACAATGATTGGTTGAGAAAATAGTTCCAACAACCAGTGAGGGTTTCTCTCCCAAAATCGCTACGGTTAACCGCAATCAAAAGACTCGATTTGTAGAAAGACTTTTGTAAAGATATAAAAGTAATCAGTCGAACACAGGACAACCGCAATGACAACCTTCTCTCTCGAATCGGTTTATGGCTGGTATCGCAATCTAGTTGCCAATCCTAAGTATCGATGGTGGGTCATTGCGGGCACCATGCTCTATCTCTTCAGTCCGTTTGATATTGCGCCTGATTTCATCCCCTTCATTGGTCAAATTGATGATGCGATCGTTGTGACGCTGCTTGCGACAGAGCTTGCCCAAGTTCTAAAGGAACGCAGCAACACCTTTAAGCAAAAAAAAGCAGGTCAGCCCGTCGCTGAATCCTCAGCACCCGTTGATGTACAGGCCGTTGAGATTAACTAACTCCTTACGGCTTAAAAACAAAAAAAGGAGGACTTTATAGTCCTCCTTTTTTTTTCAAATCACTGGTAACTTCAAGATTAAGATTCTAATCTTTATAAGCAGCAGCTCTAGGATTTACTTCTGATTCAGAGACGGTCTTAGGTGCGCTAAAAACGGCATTGTAGACAAACCCTGCAATCACAGCGCCCAAAATAGGTGCCAGCCAAAACAGCCAGAGCTGGGCAATATGCTCAGTCCCTGCAAAAAGCGCTACCCCTGTACTACGGGCAGGGTTGACGGACGTATTAGTAACAGGAATGCTAATTAAGTGAATTAGCGTTAGCCCTAAACCAATGGGCACAGGTGCAAACCCTTGCGGTGCGCGGGCATCCGTCGCGCCTAAAATAATAATCAAGAAAAAGAAGGTCATGACGACTTCTGTCACCAAGGCCACAAACAGAGAATAACCACCAGGTGAATATTCGCCAAATCCGTTTGTCGCTAGTGGGTTAGACCCAGATAGCTCAAACCCAGCTTTACCGCTGGCAATAAGGTAAATAATACCGCCACCCACAACAGCCCCAACGACTTGAGCGACGATGTATGGTAGCAAATCTTTAGCAGGAAATCGCTTCCCAGCCCATAGACCGAAAGAGACAGCCGGATTAAAGTGACCACCCGAAATATGACCCACCGCGTAGGCCATCGTCAAAACCGTTAGACCAAAGGCAAGAGAAACACCCACAAAGGCAATTCCTAGCAAAAGGGTTGCTTCTTCACCCTTTGGTCCAAGTTTTGCGGTAAACGCAGCGGCTAGCACGGCGCTACCGCAGCCGCCTAACACCAGCCACAAGGTACCCAAAAATTCTGCAACTAATCGACTTACAAGAGGCATACTTAACTTCACTCCCATGTACTTCACTAAGATTAAAATCATGATCATCTGATCATGATTTCGCAAGCCCCCCTTAATTTAGATGCTGCTATCCTTGATACAGCTAGAAAACCAGCTTAGGGCGTTTGCTTTTTTTGTGCAAATTTTATTCGCTTGACGTAAGACATTTATTCATAAAGCTGTAACAATTCCATCCTTTGATAGATGACGTTTATCGTCACTACGGTTACTAATTTGCTGGTTTAGAGAGACTGAATCAACCGCAGCAGGTCATCCGTTGACGTTTTGCCGCTCATGTCAGCGCCTTCTAAGAGACTGTCGGCTAAGTCGCGCTTGTGCTGGTGCAGCTCCACAATTTTTTCTTCGATGGTGTCTTTGGCAACCAGGCGGTAGATGGTGACGGGGCGCTTTTGACCAATTCGGTGAGCGCGGTCAGATGCCTGGTCTTCTACGGCTGGGTTCCACCACGGATCCATGTGAATCACATAGTCGGCAGCGGTGAGGTTTAGACCCGTGCCACCTGCCTTGAGGCTAATTAAAAAGACGTCACTCTTGCCTGCTTGAAAAGCATCCACACGCTTCTTGCGGTCTTTGGCAGGGGTGCTGCCATCTAGGTACTGATAAGAGATTTTTTGAGAATCTAGATAGTCTCGGATAATGTGCAGATGATCTACAAACTGGCTAAACACCAATGCTTTATGACGGTTTTCGATTAGTTCACCCAACACTTCGCCAAAAAGCTGGAGTTTGGCGCTAGAGATCTGGGCATCCGGCGTGACTAATCGCGCATTGCAGCACGATCGCCGCAGCTTCATGATTTCGGCTAAGACCTGAAGGTGTTTGGCTCCGGCTTCGGCGCTGCTGTCGGTTAACTTGGCGATCGCAGACCGTCTCAATGCCTCATAAAACGCCATTTCCTCTTTGCTTAGCTCAACATGGAGCGTAATTTCGGTGCGATCAGGCAGTTCTTGCAGCACCTGATTTTTGGTGCGACGCAGTAAAAACGGCTGAATCAGCTTTTTGAGCTTGCTCCGCGCCTGTTTATCTTGCAGGCGCTCAATGGGGTTGGCAAAGTTGAGATTAAAGTTGTCGAGAGAACCTAGCAGCCCTGGATTGATGAAGCGAAATAGATTCCAGAGTTCGCCTAAATGGTTTTCAATGGGGGTACCTGTGGTCAAAATCTTAAACTCGCCCTGAAGATTCAT
>JBGSVR010000449.1:0-3702 GCA_041752855.1 Thermosynechococcaceae cyanobacterium | reverse complement strand
CCCCGAAATGGCAAACTGTACCGAAAGGTCAGGGCGCAAATTAGCAGGCCTAATCCAAACAGCATTGAGGGGTATGGATGCTGCTAGTGCCGAAGGGACTTTTCCTCTTCTTGACAATGAGCTTGGCATGATGCGTTCTCTACCCTGCTCTAAATAGATAACCGGAAAGGGCTAGCTGTATAGATAAGGCTAGCCCTTTCTTGAGATTGGCGCTAAAGGTAGCTTCAGGCTAAGACAAAGAATCACCTTCGTAAAGTTCGTAAGCCTCAATAATTTTTTCGACAAGGGGATGACGCACAATATCGCCCTTAGACAGATAGCAAAAGGCAATCCCTTCAACTGGCTCTAGAATTTTACGGGCGATCGCCAGTCCTGAGGTCTGATGAGACGGCAGATCAGTCTGGGTTAAATCGCCCGTCACCACCATGCGAGACTTCATGCCAATGCGGGTTAGCATCATCTTCATCTGGGCAGGAGTGGTGTTTTGGGCTTCATCCAGAATAACAAAGGCGTTGTTGAGGGTGCGTCCTCGCATGTAGGCCAAGGGCGCGACCTCGATTACCCCACGCTCCATGAGAGAAGCAATACGTTCTGGATCAATGAGTTCGTAGAGCGCATCGTACAGGGGGCGCAGGTAGGGGTCAATTTTTTGCTGAAGGTCGCCGGGTAAAAAACCTAGCTTCTCTCCCGCTTCTACAGCAGGACGGGTCAGAACAATTCGCTCGTACTCGTTATCTAAAAGTGCCTGTACCGCAATTAGGGCAGCGAGAAAGGTTTTGCCTGTGCCCGCAGGGCCAATGCCAAAGGTAATGGCGTGCTGACAAATGGCCTTAATATACTGTCCTTGACGGAAGGTTCTGGCTCGAATGGCCTCTCCCCGTCGGGTTTTGACGAGGACATCATCTTGGAGCGATCGCCATTCCTCCATTTTGTCGGTATTGAGGGCATGGCGAGCCGCCAAAATATCCACATCCGAAATGGCACGACCTTCGCGCCAAAAATGTTGCAGCAGATAGATCATCTCCCGCGCAAGGGTCGTCTGCGCTTCTGTGCCAAAAATACTGAGTTCTTGACCGCGCAGTAGCAGCCGCGCACCCGTTTGTTTCGCAAGGGTTTTGAGATTAGACTCTTGCTCACCGGCTAGCGACATCGCGCTTTGAGGGTTGGGCAGTTCGATAATGAGCGCGTCTTGCACAAATGAAAGGGGTATGGAGGGCTAAAAACAGTTGAGACATGACCGATGGCCTGTCCTTAGGATGACATATTGCCCCAAAACTGGCAGGACATTCATCAGTAAGTAGGCAGACTGAATTAACTATAAAACGGGTTTCGGCTTCGCTCAACCCTCAAATCCCGTATTGGCAAGGGTTGAGCGACCTGTCCTGCTGTGTCCTGAGCCTGCCGCTTTGGCGAAGCCTCGCCTCTGGCGATAGGGAGCCTGTCGCTGGCGTAGCCTCGCCTTTGGCGATAGGGAGTCGAAACCCAAACCCCATCGGTAATTTAATTACGCTCATCTACTTATTTGTACTTTGAACCGTTAAAGGATCTAGTATATTCTGGAGCAGCATCCCAAAATTGAGATAGAACAAGATTAAGATATGAAAACGTGACGATAACCTTGAGGTTTTGCTTTTCTTCGCACAAGCGTGAAAACAAAATCTCAAGGTGAAGGGAGAACAACGATGGTTTGTCTAAATCAACAGTCTGGGGAGAGTTAAGCCAATGACAACACAACTCTCTTCTGCTGCTGCCGCTGTTGTTTCTTCGGGTGAGATACAGGTGCCCTGCGACTTTGAAAGCCTTAAAGCGGCGCTCTTGAACCTGAGCCAGAGCATTGCGCAAAATGAAAACGGCGGCGTTACGTTGACCGATGATTTGCTGACGGCGGCTGGCATCACGGCATCCTCACGCTTTCTGGTGATGGTGACGCCCGAGTTTCGCGTTTTGCTGCGGGCTGAGTTGGCTGGCGCTGAAGTAACAGAAGCGGCTGTTTTAAGCTTTGAAGCCAAAATCATTGCTGCCTTTCTCAAAAAACTGCGATCGCAGGTCACAAAACAGCCCACTCTAAAGGCGCAGTTTACGCAAGCGCTTGCAATTCCAATCCAGCCTTCTGGTGCAGCCTCTGCCTATGAAGCACTCATTCAGCAACTGTGTGAACTGCTGGGGCGGCAGGTGGACGCCCAACAGCTTCCTTCTGCATCTACCTGTCGCCCCATTGTGGATGCAGCCCTTCATCAGCAGGTACGGCAAGAGCAGCTTATTAACCAAGTTACGGCTCAAATTCGTCAAAGTCTGGAACTGCCCGTTATCTTGCAAACCGCCGTCCATAAAATTCGAGAATGCCTTTCGGTTGATCGGCTCTTGATTTATCAATTTGATGCACCAGTATCATCCTCCAAGTCAAAACGGGCAAATGCCACATTCACGGTTCGTAATGGCAGTATTACCTACGAATCTTGTGCCAGTGAAGCGATTGCGCCATTGACTCCGGCCAAGCACCAATGGGCGACCAGCGCTACAGCGTATCAGGCGTACTACAAAGGGGAGCGGATTACAACCTCAGCAGCCGTCGCCAGCGCCTTAGATTTGCTAGATGGGCCAGTTGGGCTACTGTATCAAGATTATGCGGTACGAGCGCAGTTTGTGACGCCACTGCTAGTACAAAATCAGCTTTGGGGTCTACTGATTGCACACCACTGCGGGCAACCCCATGAGTGGAAGCCGCGCGAGATTGAGTTTTTAGAACAAGTAACGGAACATTTGGCGATCGCCATCCATCAGGCTCAGCTCTACCAGCAGCTCCAGGGACAAAAGCAGACCCTCGAAGAGCAGGTCGAACAGCGCACCCAAGAATTGAGTGAGGCGCTAGCCGAAATCCAGGTTGCAAACCGCGCTAAGAGCGAGTTTTTAGCCACCATGAGCCATGAGCTGCGAACCCCATTGACCTGCGTGATTGGCATGTCCGCCACACTCCTGCGTTGGTCTTTGGGGCCACTCAACGATAAACAGCGTGGCTATCTCCAGACTATCCATGACAGCGGCGAGCATTTGCTAGAGCTAATCAACGATATTCTGGATTTTTCCCAAGCCGAGTCAGGCAAAGCGGTTCTAAATCTCACTGAGTTTTCGCTCACGGCCTTAGCACAGCAAAGCGTCCAGATGCTGCGCGAAACGGCAGAGAAAAACGACATTCAGCTCCGGCTAAACCTTAAAATTATGCCTCAGCGAGATCGGTTTGTCGCCGATGCGCGGCGCATCAAAGAAATTTTGTTTAGCCTGCTCTCTAACGCCATTAAGTTTACGCCAGAGGAGGGGGAAGTGACCCTGCGCGTCTGGGTTGAACCCAACGCCGCTATTTTTCAGGTAGAAGATAGTGGCATTGGCATTCCTTCTACACAGCAGTCGCTGCTGTTTCAAAAATTTCAGCAGTTGGATGCCTCCTACCGTCGCTCCTATGAAGGGGCAGGGTTGGGTTTAGCCATTGCCAAGCAGCTCGTGGATCTTCTCCGAGGCTGGATTGAGGTCAGCTCTGTAGAAGGACAAGGCTCTACTTTTACCGTTGAGATCCCCAATCAAAAGCTGTTGATGGGCGACGAAGAATTGGGGCGATCGCGCTATACCAGTGAGCTAAATGCGCGGGTTGTTTTGATCGAAGACAACGAAGAAAGCGCCACGCTTATCTGTGAAATGCTAACCGCCGCT
>JBGSVR010000448.1:0-7211 GCA_041752855.1 Thermosynechococcaceae cyanobacterium | reverse complement strand
GGCGCGAGACATCTCCCCACGAATCTCAACGTACTGAAGCATCAAAATAGTGTCGGTGATGGTGGAAATATGGGATTCCGTAATGGAGTGCGAACCCAGGAAGTGGTCGGTGGTGTTGGTAAAAAATCCGGTGATTTCTTCCTGCTTGGCAAACCCCGTTACCCCAATCACAAACTGCCGGAAGGCGTTATTGCTGACCCCTCGCGCTAAGGCCGAAAGGGAATCAATCGAAATGCGAGAAGGCTTAAATTGGGCAATCTCTGACTTAATCATTTGAAGGTGATCTTCGAGACCCGTTGACTCTGGGTAGGCACACAGAATTTTGAGCAGTCCTTTGCTCTCCATTTCCTCAAAGTCAATGCCCCAAGACGACGCGTTGCGTGAGAGCTGCGCCCGTGATTCTTCGTAGGCAAATAAAATAGCGCGATCGCCCGTAGAGCAGGCATTTTCAATAAATTTGCTAACCAGCAGCGTTTTGCCTGTCCCCGTGGCTCCCGTTACCAAAATGATGGAGTCTTTGAAGAAGCCGCCGCCACACATTTCGTCTAGCGTTGTCACACCCGAAGACACGCGCACGTTAGAAGATCGCTGGGTCAGACGCATGGCACCCAACGGGAAAATATTGATGCCGTCACCCGTAATGGTGAAAGGATATTCCCCTTTCATGTGGCTCGTGCCCCGCAGCTTCAAAATTTCTAGAGTACGGCGACGACGCTCTCCGTCCAGTACGTTTCGCACAATCACGACGTTATCAGAGACAAATTCTTCAACCCCAAATCGAGCGACTGGGCCATACTCATCAATACGCTCGGTGGTCATTACCGTGGTCACGCCAATCAGCTTAAGCCGTGCCGTCATGCGAAAAATTTCGCGGCGCACTACCCCAGCGGCGTCATACTGCTGGAAAATAGCGGTCACAGAATCGACTGCCACGCGCTTTGCCTTATATTTGCGAATCGCGTACTGAATTCGCTCAATCAGCGCCGATAAGTCAAAATCTCCTGCGATGTCTTGCCCTTCGGGATCGGGTGAGGCATCTAGAATGAACAACTTTCCCGCATCAATGAGCGACTGAAGATTCCATCCAAAGCTCATCGCATTTTGAATAATGTCGCTGGGCGATTCTTCAAAGGTTACAAACACAGCGTGTTCATCAAACTGAACAATGCCGTTATACAAAAACTGAATGGCAAACAGGGTCTTACCTGTCCCTGAAGTGCCGCTCACCAGAGTGGTTCGTCCCCTTGGCAATCCCCCGTGACTAATGTCGTCGAACCCTTCGATATTGGTTCGGATTTTCGGAACCTCCACGCGAAGAGGTGCAGGTTCTTCTACATTAATATTTCTGATATTCGTCATTTTAATTGCTTATTAAAAATTCAGATGAAAATTAATTTCTTTCTTAAAATTCTATCTTAAGTGGAGTAGCCTTCATCATCATTTGCATCGGTCAATTCTTCATAAAGCAAGTCGAGTCCAATTAAAACTTTCTCTCGATCTGAAAGGTCTCCAATAATTTTTCTAACTGGCGGGGGCAAAACCCGTGAGAGTGTGGGCGTTGCTAAAATCTTATCCTCTTCTGCGAGCTGAGGATTTTTAAGCACGTCGATAACTTTTAAGGCGTAAACGCCCTGAAAGTCTTTTTCAAGAATTGTATTTAAGGTTCTTAAGGCTCGGACAGAATTGGGCGTGTTGCCCGCAACATAAAGTTTTAAGACATAGGTTTTTCTGCGGACACTCATAATAATTCTTCTTAGTAAAGGCGGATAAAAAAGGTCATGAGATAAGGCTGTAGCTGTTTTCTAGAAGCCTATAGCTCCCGTGGGATAGAGCGTCGATACATCTCGCACAGATGGGCGATCGCATCAATCAGCGTCAGGCGATAATCTAGCAAAACATCTTCGCTGCGACCCTCCAATTTGAGCTTCTTTGCCAAACGATCCATCAGCTCCATGTGAATTTCGAGAACTTGAGAGACAGACATATCGGCAAAGAAAACTTTATGCACAAAAGCGTCAATTTGCTGATTGATGTCGCTGCCCTGACGAAAATAGCTTAGAATTATGTCTCTGTATTCTGATTTTAGTTCAAGTAAAAAACTTTCTCGATCCTCTTTTGAAAAACGCCTAAAAAAGAGCTGTGAGTCTCGTTTATAGTAAACGCCAATGTAGCCTAGTCGTTCGCGAAGTTTCTCTGACAGTCGCTGCTGCTGTGCCGCTAGTGTTTCTCCAAAGGCAGACAGCGTTGATAAATCTTCAGTTTCGAGCTGATGGGGTAAACGAGACTGGGGCGAAAGCTTCAAAAAATTGGCGATCGCACGCTCAATATGCGAAATAAGCTGTGGCACCTCAGCCTGAGCAACCTGCACTTCAGCCGTATGATAGCGGCTCGTATCAAAGACAGCATCCACTAAAACTTTATTTGTTGAGGAGGCAGTCTCATCCAGTATTATCTCGGACAGAATAACAAGCGGCAGCACAATGGCCTCCCGATGGAGACGACGAATAACTTTATCTAGATCTGGTTGCTGCTCTAAAATCAGACAGTCAATTAAAAACCGATCTTGAACAACAGTCTTAAAAAATGCATCTGCATCAGAGCTTTGCACAACCTTATAGTAGCGATCGCGCTCTAATGCCTGATTGATTGAGCTAAGAAGCGTCTCAGACCTGATTAGCGTACAAATTAAGACCTGAGGACGCATAGCCGAGCTAGAAGAAAGGGCCATAGCGCCTTGTTAAAAGCAGAATTTTAAGTTGATATTGTTTGCCTAACTTAACGCATTTGCTAAGTCTTGCCTGTAAAAAGTGGGTTTAAACTTCATCATCATAGGCTGTAACCAAAATTTTCAAAAGTCTTTAGGCCACTCAAAGCAGCTTAGAGATTGTAAAAAAGAGGTGAATTGCACAGCAAGATAGCGTCCAACATGCCCTGATAATGGTGTAGGACACCCTAATGCGCTTCACGCCTCACGGTTGATGTTATGGCTCTTTCTCTTGCCAAGCTTCAGATTCTGTACCTGCAAATTCGAGAAGATGATGTAACGCGAACCGAGGAACTGCAAGAATTCGTATTTTATAGCGGCCTAGCCGAATCCCAATTCACCACGCTAAACGTTTTTGACACGCCCTATTTCGGCGCAAAACGCGCCTCTGAATATGACGCAGTCTTTGTGGGTGGATCCAGCGATGCCTCCGTCCTACAGCCGATTCATTATCCCTTTGTCGAAGACGCAAAGACCCTACTAGCGTATTGTGTACAGGAGAGCATTCCGGTCTTTGCGTCGTGCTTCGGCTTTCAGTTGGCAGTGGAAGCACTAGGCGGTCAGGTCATTGAAGATAAGGCCCACATGGAAATGGGAGTGTATCCCATGCATCTGTCCCCCGCAGCGCAAAATGATCTGCTCTTCCACGATGTCCCCAATGGCTTTCTTGCCATCTCTGGACACAAAGAGCGAGCCTTGACCTTGCCGGACCAGGCAATATGCCTTGCCTCAACTCAACGATGTCCGTATCATGCCTTTAAGCTGGTGGGTAAGCCCTTTTATGGGTTTCAGTTTCACCCAGAGCTAAATCCTAAGGACTTAGCAACGCGCATCCAGCGGTATCAAAGCCGATATCTCGACGATGACGACCACCTACAGCAGGTTTTAGCCTCACTTCAGGAGACTCCAGACGCAAATCAACTCATTGCAAAATTTGTAGATCGAATCCTATTAAGCTAAGAATGACTGAACTTTTATAGAACGAGTCCTATAACGACTCAACCCTTAAAAAATGCATTATTTTCAACGCTTTATACATCACTCACCCTTGCGAGCTTAAATAGGTCAGAGTTTGTCCTGTAAGATTTAACTTTGCGCAACTTAAGTTTTTTGCCGCCTAGGTAAGATTGCCTAATACATCGTTTAATACTCAATTTTTGGGTCTCAGATTGTCACTGCTGACTAGATTGGGATTTTTTAATATAGGTACTTTACATGACCGTTTCGATTTCGCCCGATCAGGTTCAGCGTATTATTGCCAACCAGCACCATGACCCCTTTGAAATCTTGGGGCCTCACGCGACTGAGCTAAACGGCGTCTCAAGTTGGGTGATTCGTGCCTATATGCCAACAGCGGATACTGTCACGGTGATCTGCCCAGATCAGCGCTCTGAGTATCCGATGCAGTCATCTCATCATCCGCACTTTTTTGAGTGTGCTTTAGCTGGGGCGGAGCTTCCCACCTATCAATTTCGCGTCACCGAAGGCGACCATGAGCGGGTCATGTACGACCCTTACGCCTTCAAGTCTCCGCTGCTCACAGAATATGATCGCTACCTCTTTGCCGAAGGCAACCACCAGCGCATCTACGAAAAGCTGGGGGCGCACCCCACAACCGTAGAAGGGGTAGACGGCGTTTATTTTGCAGTCTGGGCACCCAATGCTCGCAATGTCTCTATTATTGGTGACTTTAACTATTGGGATGGTCGCAAGCACCAAATGCGCAAAGGCCCCACCGGAATTTGGGAGTTTTTTGTTCCAGAGCTATCGGTTGGCGAAAGCTATAAGTACGAAATCAAAAACGAACAAGGGCACATCTACGAAAAAACCGATCCCTACGGCTTTTACCAAGAAGTACGGCCTAAAACGGCCTCTATTGTCGCTGACCTCAATGACTACACCTGGAACGATTCGGCTTGGCTCGAAAATCGTCGTCATGCCGACCCGCTGGCACAGCCCGTCTCAATTTATGAGCTGCACATTGGCTCTTGGATGCACGGTGCTTCTGATAATCCGCCTCTGCTTGAGAATGGCGAGCCTGGAATTTCTATCAGCGTTGCAGAACTCAAGCCCCACGCTAGGTTTCTAACCTATCGGGAATTGGCAGATCGCCTGATTCCTTACGTCAAAGACCTGGGCTTTACCCACATTGAGCTACTTCCCGTTTCAGAGCATCCTTTTGATGGCTCTTGGGGCTATCAGGTGACGGGTTACTATGCCTGCACCTCACGGTACGGTACACCCCAAGACTTTATGTACTTTGTCGATCAGTGCCACTATCACGGCATTGGGGTAATCGTCGATTGGGTGCCAGGACATTTCCCGAAAGACGGTCATGGGCTGGCCTTTTTTGACGGCACCCACCTCTACGAACATGCCGACCCACGAAAAGGCGAACACAAAGAATGGGGAACGCTGATTTTTAACTACGGTCGGCCTGAAGTCAAAAACTTTTTGGCGGCTAATGCCCTGTTTTGGTTTGATAAGTATCACATCGACGGCATTCGAGTCGATGCGGTTGCATCCATGCTTTACCTAAATTACTGCCGCGAAGATGGTGAATGGGTCGCAAATGACTACGGCGGCTGCGAAAATATTGAGGCGGCTGACTTTTTGCGTCACCTTAACAACGCACTCTTTAACTACTTCCCGGGGGTTTTGTCGATCGCCGAAGAATCTACCTCTTGGCCGATGGTGTCATGGCCGACCTACGTAGGGGGCTTGGGCTTCAACCTCAAGTGGAATATGGGTTGGATGCACGACATGCTGGACTATTTCAACATGGATCCGTGGTTCCGCCAGTTCCATCAAAATAATCTCACCTTCAGCATCATGTATGCCTTTACGGAAAACTTCATGCTGGCGCTGTCCCATGATGAAGTGGTGCATGGCAAGAGCAATATGCTTAACAAAATGCCAGGGGACGAGTGGCAGCAGTTTGCGAACCTGCGCTGTCTCTATGGCTTTATGTATACCCATCCTGGCAAAAAGACGCTCTTTATGGGGATGGAGTTTGGTCAGCGAGGTGAGTGGAATGTCTGGGGCGACTTAGAATGGCATCTACTTCAGTATGAACACCACCAGCAGCTTAAGCAGTTTGTAACAGAGCTAAATCATCTGTACCGCCGAGAGCCTGCACTCCACACTCAAGATTTTGCCTACGATGGCTTTGAATGGGTGGACTGTAACGATAATCGCCACAGCGTAATCTCCTTTATACGCCGCGCCAAAAATTCTGATGAGTTTACGCTGACGGTGTGCAATTTTACGCCGCAGCCCCATAGTCACTATCGCGTCGGGGTTCCAGAGGCTGGTTTCTACATTGAGCTGCTCAATAGCGATGCCCGTCAGTATGGGGGCAGCAACATGGGCAACTTGGGCGGTAAGTGGACAGAAGAATGGTCTTTCCACAACCGTTCTTACTCCCTTGACTTGTGTTTGCCACCGCTTTCTACCCTCGTGTTTAAGCTTGATCGCCATAAGCAGACGGTTCAGGCATTAAGTGAAGCTGAAAACAGCGGTACTGGAGCCTAGGCAGAGAGAGTAACAACCTATGGCGTTTTATCGACCTGACGAAAATCTTAATGCTCAAGCCCAGACTATTCTTGAAGAGGTTTGGGCTGAGTTCCCGTGGCTAGCGCGTAACCAGCTTGCGTTTACGTGGCTCACCTACGATCTTCCGTTTCCGGTGAATACGGGGAGCGCTCTAACACCTGATGAGTTTTGGGGCTACCCTGTGCGGGGCGTAAGCTATCGCGGGGTAGAACCCATTTACCCTGCTAGCGTTGTGAAGCTGTTTTATCTGGTGGCCTGCCATGAATGGCTACAGAAAGGGATGATTCCACCTACGCCAGAGCTAAATCGGGCACTGGCAGACATGATTGTAGACTCTAGCAATGATGCAACAGGCTATGTGGTGGATCTGCTGACGGGCACAACCAGTGGCCCCGAACTGCCCCCTGGCCCCTTTGAAACCTGGAAAGCACAGCGTAATATCGTGAATCGCTATTTTGAAGGCTTAGGCTGGGTTGAGCTAGAGAGCATTAACGTCAACCAAAAAACCTGGGGAGATGGCCCCTATGGTCGTGAAGATGCATTTGTGGGCATCAAGCGCGAAAACCGCAACCGACTGACGACGGATGCAACGGCGCGACTGCTCCACGGCATTGTGGGGGGTGTGGCGGTTTCGGCGGGGCGATCGCAGTCTATGCTCAACCTGATGGAGCGCAACCTAGACCCGGACGCTTTGGCGGAAGATCCTGAAAACCAAATCACAGGTTTTATTGGCGGCGGCTTGCCCCTAGAGGCGAAGGTCTGGTCAAAGGCAGGCTGGACGAGCAATACCCGTCATGATGCGGCCTATGTTGAGCTGCCCAATAAACACCCCTATTTGCTGGTGGTCTTTACCGAAGGTCAACAGGCCAGCGCCACCGAAGCCATCATCCCG
>JBGSVR010000447.1:0-2012 GCA_041752855.1 Thermosynechococcaceae cyanobacterium | reverse complement strand
ACCAACCAACATAGAGGCGGTTGTCGGTGCTGGTGATCCAGCTACAAAACTTTTCCCATGCGCTGGCGCTTTCGCGTCTTTGCAATACTGTGGTCATGGCTTTTATAAGTGCGGTAATGGTATGGAAAATATGTATGGGGGTTAGAGAAATTTCTCTTTCCTGAACTTAATATAAACTCCTTTGTTACAGATTGTTAATCTTTTTAGATTTCCTTAAGATTTGATCGGTTTTCCACCTTTTTCTATCCAGGAGGCCACGCCATGAATCGTCCGCCCAAGATGTGTAGGTGAAGGTGGTAAACCGTTTGACCTCCATCCTCGCCCGTATTAATGACGGTTCGGTAGCCTTGAGTAAGACCTTCTTGGGCGGCAACGCGCTGAACCACCAGCAATAAGTGACCCAGTAATGCCTGATCTTGTGGCTGTGCGTCTGCTAACTTAGGAATCGGTTTCTTGGGAATCACCAATATATGGATAGGCGCTTGAGCATTGACGTCACGAAATGCGATCGCCAAATCATCCTCATAAACAATATCGGCAGGAATCTCGCGGCGAATGATTTTGCTAAAAATAGTGTCTAACGCTTCACTCATAGGAAAGATTTAAGAAGAGAGGACAACGAACTCTCTCAGAATGTCGTGTTCAGACTCTCCTTGGCAAGGATGCAGGCTTGGGTCATCGGGCTGCTTGAAGTACCATGAGGAGTATTGCAGGCGTGGCGTGTATCCCATTGTCCTGAGGCTTTATCGCCACCCCTAAACCTTCAATTCTTAGGAAAACTTAAACTATGATGCATCCGAGCCTACAGTCAGCATTTGCAAATCGCTGCGCCCTCAAAATCATTAGCGGACTCCATAACTTCGATGCAGAGCGAGTCGCGGCTGTCGTGCGCGCTGCTGATCGTGGGGGTGCAACATTTGTAGACATTGCAGCAGACCCTAAACTCGTAGCGATCGCCAAAGCCAACACCACGCTCCCTATTTGCGTCTCGGCGGTTGACCCTCAGCGCTTTGTGACCGCAGTAGCAGCGGGCGCGGACCTCATTGAGATCGGCAACTTTGACAGCTTTTATAGCCAAGGCCGCGTTTTTAGCGCCGCCGAAGTTTTAGAACTCACGCGCCAGACCCGTGCTTTGCTCCCTGAAATCGCGCTCTCAGTAACCGTGCCCCATACTCTAGAACTCGATCAGCAGGTTCAGCTTGCGATCGACCTGGTAGCAGCGGGTGCTGACATGATTCAGACCGAAGGCGGCACCAGCAGTCAGCCGACCCATCCTGGCGTGCTTGGGCTAATCGAAAAAGCAGCACCTACCCTAGCCGCAGCCTATGAGATTGCGCGCGCTGTGTCTGTTCCGGTACTGTGCGCCTCTGGCTTGTCTGACGTGAGCGCACCAATGGCGATCGCAGCAGGAGCCAGCGGCATTGGAGTCGGTTCTGCGGTCAATCAGCTCAACAGCGAAATTGCCATGATTGCGGTAGTGCGTAGCCTGGTAGAAGCAATGACCGTCCAGAAATCTGCTGTGTACCAACCCAGCTAAACCCGTCCACATCCTCGTAGGGGTAGGTTTAGCCAAACCCGATTGGCTCTAACCAAAAGGCAACAACAAAACCTACCCTCCATTATTCCTCCATCTATTTCTGTTGGGCAATTTGGGCAATCGCGGAGGGTTTTATGAGAGCAGTGCTAATGGCAGGCGGCGAAGGCACACGCCTCAGACCGCTCACCTGTGATTTGCCAAAACCCATGGTGCCTATCCTCAATCGGCCCATTGCAGAACACATTATCCATCTGCTGAAGCGTCACGCCATCACAGACGTGATTGCCACACTCTTTTATCTGCCGGACGTCTTTCGGGACTACTTTCAAGATGGGGCTGACTTTGGCGTCAAAATCACCTACGCCGTTGAAGAAGATCTGGCACTTGGTACGGCAGGGTGTGTCAAAAACGTTGCCCCACTGCTCAACGATACGTTTTTGGTCATTAGCGCCGATAGCCTGACAGATTTTGACCT
>JBGSVR010000446.1:0-2601 GCA_041752855.1 Thermosynechococcaceae cyanobacterium | reverse complement strand
TCTTTACCTAGCGCAAGTTTAAAAGCAGATGCTTCTAGCTTGGGGTATCCGCTGACGGTGCCGTCGCCATTACCCCAGTCTTCCATTCGCTTCACCGTCACGCCAGTACCGAGTGCGATCGCCGCAGTTCAGGCTTCTACCGCCTCTTTTTTTGAGCGGCCTAATCGCTTGACGCTGGATGCGTCCTCCCCTAATCCTTTTAAACAAAAACTTCCGCACAAGAAACTGGCTCAGGTGAGTTCGCCAGATTTAGCCCCTGACCTTGCGCCAGATTTGGCTCCAGCCCCAATACCTGCTCCTGTGACCGTTCCAGCCCCTACGGCTGTACCTCCGCCTAAAGCCAGCGGCAGTTCTTTTGTAGAGCTATCTGCTGATCGCCAAGAGTATGATGCTGCTCAGAGAGCGCTAACGGCAGTTGGCAATGTATTACTCAACTATCGCTCAGCGGTTCTGAAGGCAGATCGTGTCCAAACCTTGGCGGTTCAAAAGCGAGTGTTTGCGGAGGGCAATGTCACCCTGACTCAGGGGGGACAGGTTTTGCAGGGCGATCGCCTAGAATACCTGCTCGACCAAGAGCGCGGCATTTTGTTCAAGCCCCGAGGCATCATCAACCTTCCCTCTGCTGAAAGTGAAGTTGCCCCACCCACCCCTGGCACAACGGCAATCGGCAGCAATCCGTTGGCTGGCATCAAAGATTCGCTACAGCAGCAGCCCACCAAGGCTTTGCCTGTACGTTCCCAGAGCGGACAGCGCCTTCGGTTTGAGGCAGATCGAATCGAATTTACAGGACAGACCTGGCAGGCCGTCAATATTCGCATCACGAGCGACCCCTTTTCGCCGCCAGAACTAGAGATTAGGGCAGATCAGGCTCAGCTTCGGCGGGTGTCTGCCAAAGAAGATGTTGTAACGCTCCAGCGTCCGCGCTTGGTGTTTGATCAAAACATTAGTATCCCGATACCGCGCTCTAAAGTGGTACTCAGTCGAGAACGCACCAATCCTTTTGGCGTGGAGTTTGGGTTTGACGATCTTGATCGCGGAGGACTGTTCCTAGGTCGTCAGATTACGCCTATCTCAACGAGAAGCTTTAAACTTTCCTTGACGCCTCAGTTTTTTATAGAGCGAGCTATTTTTGATAAACGCTTTAATTTATTATCTCCAGACCTATACGGCCTAAATCTACGGCTCAAAAGTGATTTTGCCCCCAAGACCAGCGTGGGCGCTTATGTTGCGCTCCGCAGCGTTGACTTTACTGATTTTGCGAATAATGTCCGGGCAGGGCTAAAGCTAGAGCGCAAAATTGGCAGCAGTACCCTTGCCTTTGAAGCGGCCTACCGAGAACGGATTGTCAATGGATCTTTAGGGGAGCAAAATATCCAAAATCGCGTGGGGTTTACCTTCAGCACGCCCACCCAGCTCCTAGGCAAAACTGGCATTGAGTTCAACTATCGCCTTGCCACAGAACTGCTCACGGCCAATACCGATCGCTTTGGGGGCGTTGACTTGGTAAGCCTAGGTCGGTTCCAAGGCAGCGCATCCATTCAAAGAGCTGTCGATTTATGGCGGGGTAAGACCTTGCCCCCCACGGCAACGGAAGGCATGAAGTATACGTCTGAACCCA
The DNA here is from genome assembly GCA_041752855.1 of Thermosynechococcaceae cyanobacterium. GTDB lineage: Bacteria > Cyanobacteriota > Cyanobacteriia > Thermosynechococcales > Thermosynechococcaceae > JAAURS01. Next base: position 983 of record JBGSVR010000446.1, on the reverse strand, counting down.
TCCAGCCTTATGTGAGATTTGTGGGGGGACTTACGGGTGTGGTGAGTGGCTATTCTAACGGCGATTCTCAAACGAGCTTGATTGGAAGAATTCGGTTTGAGGGGCAGTTTGGTCACTTTTCACGACGCTATCTCGACTACACCGGATTTTTTATTGGGTTTTCTCAAGGGGTTCAGATTGGCGAGTCGCCCTTTTTGTTTGACCGCGTGATTGATAGACAGGTACTGTCCGCAGGGTTCTTGCAGCAGGTGTATGGACCGGTTCGCTTAGGCTTTCAGACTTCGGTTAATTTAGATACGGGTGAGTTTTTTAATACCGACATTATTCTGGACTACAGCCGCCGCACTTATGGCCTAACCCTTCGCTATAATCCAAACTTGCAGGTTGGCTCTATTGTGTTTCGCATCAACAGCTTTAACTGGGGCAGTAACCAAGACCTGCTTTCTAGCCCCGAAATTGGTGTGGTTGAGGCAGGTGTGGGTCAAACCAACAATCCATTTTAGATTTTTTACTGTGTTGCTGTTATCTGAATGACCTCTACTTTTTCTATCCCTTCGGTCGAGGATGATCGACACCGATTTTGGATGCAGCGCTGTTTGACGCTGGCTCGTCAAGGGCTGGGTCGCACTGCACCAAACCCTATGGTGGGCTGCGTGGTGGTCAAAGACGGCGAGGTGCTTGGAGAGGGGTTTCATCCTAAGGCAGGGGAGCCTCACGCTGAGGTGTTTGCGCTGCGGGCGGCGGGCGATCGCGCCCAAAACGCAACCCTCTATGTGAGTCTAGAACCCTGCAATCACTACGGTCGTACACCACCCTGCTCAGAGGCGGTGGTTCAGGCAGGTGTGGCACGGGTTGTGGTGGGCATGGTGGATCCTGACCCGCGTGTGTCTGGCGGCGGCATTGAGCGGCTGAGGGCGGCGGGTATTGAGGTGATAGTGGGCGTTGAGGAACAAGACTGCCGCGATCTCAATGAGGCTTTTATC
>JBGSVR010000445.1:0-7216 GCA_041752855.1 Thermosynechococcaceae cyanobacterium | reverse complement strand
AACGCCATTAAGTTTACAGAGACGGGCAAAGTCTGGGTTGAGGCACATGAGATTTCACCAGACTGCATATCTATTACGGTTCATGATACAGGTTTGGGCATTGCGCCACAGCATATTGCCTATATTTTTGAGGCATTCCGTCAGGTCGATCAAACCGATACTCGTAAGCACTCCGGTACGGGCTTGGGCTTAGCCATTACCCAAACCCTGGTGCAAATGATGGGGGGTACCATTACGGTGACAAGTCAGGTTGACGAAGGCTCAAAGTTTCAAATTGACCTGCCACGACGGGTGCAGAGCGATACAGAGCAGCAAGAAGGGCAGCCAAAAGAGCGAAGTTTACCAACGCTTTCTGAGCCAGCATCATCAATAGATTTCTTTCGCCAATCTGTCCCCCTCATCCCAACCCTTCTCCCACCAGGGGAGAAGGGCTAATTCTGACTCCCCTCTCCCGTTCTGGAGAGGGGCTGGGCGTTGCCCTGAGCTTGTCGAAGGGGGAGAGGGTCATATTCGTGCAAGAGATCCATTGACGAGCTAAACCTGCCCCTAAACCCAAGATTTCAACCCTTTCGCAGTGCAAGTCTATGGATCGAATTTTGGCCGTTGATGACACTCCCGATAACCTTGCCCTTATCGAAACCATCCTAGAAGATGAGGGGTATGAGATCATCTTGGTTTCGAGTGGTGCTGCTGCGTTAGCCCAAGTGGAAAAATCGCCGCCCCCCGACCTGATTTTGCTCGATATTATGATGCCGGAGATGGATGGCTATGAGGTCACACGCCGCATCCGTCAAAACCCAAAGCTGCCCTACATCCCTATTTTGCTGCTGACGGCGCACCATGCTTCAGATGTGGTGCAAGGGCTAGAGTCTGGAGCCGATGATTTTGTCCGTAAGCCTGTGGATGTCGATGAACTGGCGGCACGGGTGCGATCGCTTCTTCGGCTTAAGCACAGCATTGACGAGCGCGAGCAGCTTTCGCTTCAGCGCCAAGACTTTATTGCTCACCTCACCCACGATCTGCGAACCCCTTTGGTCGCCGCAGACAATATGCTAAAGCTGTTTGGGCAGGAGGCATTTTGCCCATTGTCGGCAGATATGCATGAGGCGATCGCCGCCATGATCCGCAGTAACTATCACCTCATGCAGATTGTAGATACCCTGCTTGAGGTGCAGTGCTACGAAGCAGGCGCAAAAACCCTCACCTTTATGGAGTGCAATCTAGGAGAAATTGCCACCGAAGTGGTGCAGGAACTCAAGCATCTTGCTCAAAGCAAAGGGCTGACGCTGACCGTCAATACCTCTGACCCCCAGGCCACCGCCGCAAAAGTCTCAGGAGACTACCTAGAACTGCGCCGGATGATCACCAATTTGGTTGGCAACGCCATTAAATTTACAGAGCAAGGTTCCATAGACATTAGCGTTACCGTGCCAGCCCCTCAAGATCAGGTCATCGTAGAAATTCGTGATACGGGGCCAGGCATCTCTGACCAAGAGCTAGCGCAGCTCTTTCAGCGCTTTCGCAAAGGCGCTCATCAGCAGTCGGGCAGCGGCTTGGGGCTGCATCTCGTTTCCCGCATTGTGCAGGCGCATCAGGGCACCATTACCGTAGAATCCCAGCCCGATCAAGGCAGTGTCTTTACGATTTGTTTGCCAACGCAACGCTAAAAAGTTATCGGCTAATTTAGCATCACCAGACTAATGCCTTAATGGGGCGTTAGTCTCAGCGTCCTTGCCATGCTTATCTTTGATAAGATGATTAGGCTTCAAAGCCTTACAGCTAGATCTTGGTATTCTTTAGCACTTGTCGCTTTAATTTCAACCCATTAAAGAAATCTAGGCGTTCATTCATGCTCAAAAGAAATTAGAGGCTAAGTTTTATTCTAGAAAATCATTTGAAGTCTTTTTGTATTACTAAACTAAACTTATGCTGACTCGGTTTTTTCGGTATTTCTCAGCAATAGTCTATAAAATTATTAAAATACAGGCTCTGCGATCTAAAGACATCTTTCCTCGCTTCTTCGCTGTAACTGCCGCCGCCACCCTAATGATTTGGGTGTCCTTGAGCTTTTCGCTTCCCAACATTGCCAACGCAAGCATCGAGGACGATCACTTTGATGGCAATATTTTTGCTCTGTATGCAGGCAATGGTTCTTTGGTGCCACCCCGCGTCACCCTAGCGCAATCTTTTAATGGAGAACGACCCACACTTCTCACGTTTTACATTGAAGACAGTAAAGACTGTAAGCAATTTTCTAACGTTGTTTCTCAGCTTCAGGCTTACTACGGCAGAGTAATTGATTTTATCCCTGTCAATGTAGATTCTATCCCTACCCAGGCGAGCTATACGCCAGAAGAGCCTGGGTTTTACTACAAAGGTAAAGTCCCCCAAACGCTCTTATTTGATGCCGCTGGCAAAAAAACGCTAGAAGTCATGGGCAAAGGAACGTTTAATGAGTTTGATGACGCCCTGCGAGACATTTTTAATCTACTGCCTCGCACAGAATCGGTTGAGCTAAAGCGCCGCCCTCTAAATGAAGTGAATGCAGAGCTGGTTAAGTAACTTTTCTAGATTATTTATGAAAAATAAGGCACTGCATACCGTAGAAAAAGTTTTTTTGATTTATAGTAATGCCATTGTCTCGCTCAAAAAGCCTTGTTTCTATAAAGTCAAGGTTTTTTAACAATATCTACGACTTAAAACAAAAATCATTCACCCTACCCAAATCCATTAACAATGAGAATTCTAGTTACAGGTGGCGCTGGATTTATTGGATCCCATCTAATTGATCGGCTCATGGAATCGGGCAATGAAGTCATTTGTCTAGATAATTTCTTTACCGGACAGAAGGATAATTTACTGCACTGGTTAGATTCGCCAAAGTTTGAGCTAATCCGCCACGATGTAACCGAGCCAATTCGTCTAGAAGTCGATCAGATTTATCATCTGGCCTGTCCTGCCTCTCCAGTGCATTATCAGTACAACCCTGTTAAAACCATCAAAACCAACGTGATGGGAACCATGAACATGCTGGGGTTAGCCAAGCGCATCAAGGCTCGGTTTCTCCTCACCTCCACCTCAGAAGTGTATGGAGATCCTGAGGTTCATCCCCAGTCCGAAAGCTATCGGGGCAACGTCAACCCCATTGGGCCACGAAGCTGCTATGACGAAGGCAAACGTGTTGCTGAAACCCTTGCCTTTGACTATCACCGTCAAAATAACGTAGACATTCGCGTAGCTCGAATCTTCAACACCTACGGCCCTCGAATGCTAGAAAATGACGGTCGTGTGGTCAGCAATTTTGTGGTGCAGGCACTTAAGGGAGAACCTGTCACCATCTATGGAGATGGCTCCCAGACCCGCAGTTTTTGCTATGTGTCTGACCTCGTAGAAGGTTTGATTCGATTGATGAATGGTGACGCAATTGGCCCCATCAACTTGGGGAATCCTGAAGAATATACGGTCTTGCAATTGGCTCAAAAAATTCAGTCGATGGTTCAATCCAACTCAGAGATTCAGTTGAAGCCTTTGCCCCAAGACGATCCTCGCCGCCGTCAACCGGATATCTCTTTTGCAAAGCAGCACCTTGGCTGGCAACCTACTATCCCGCTCACGGAAGGGCTAGAGCGTACCATCAGTGATTTCCGGACTCGCATGAAGGAAGCCTAACAGCGCCTCTCCTTAGCCTTACCAATCGCTAAAGTATAAAAATTGGTCTTTGAGACTATTATTTTTAGTCATTTTGCTGAAGCTGGAATTGACTCCTTTTTAACCTAAGGGTTTATTGATATGAAAGTATGTGTAATTGGAACAGGATATGTCGGCTTAGTGACGGGTGCGTCCTTGGCTCATATTGGTCACTCTGTTATTTGTGTAGACAATAACGAAGAAAAAGTTAAGCTGATGCAGCAGGGGCAGTCCCCCATTTACGAGCCAGGGCTACCTGAGGTTTTACAGGCCGCTATTCAAAATCAGACGATTCAATTTACGACCGATTTGGCAGCAGGGGTTGCCCATGGTGAAGTTTTATTTATTGCTGTAGGCACCCCTGCCCTACCCAATGGAGAAAGTGATACCCGCTATGTAGAAGCGGTTGCTCGTGGTATTGGCAATCACCTGACTTCTGGCTACAAGGTTATTGTGAACAAGTCAACGGTACCTATTGGCTCTGGTGATTGGGTGCGGATGTTGATTTTAGACGGTGTTGCAGAGCAGTCAATGGCGGCGGCTGAGGCTCAGTTTGATGTGGTGAGCAATCCTGAATTTTTGCGGGAGGGTTCGGCGGTTTACGATACGTTTAACCCTGATCGAATTGTGTTGGGCAGCAACGCATCTAGAGCCGTTGAAATGATGCAGGCGCTTTACGAACCCATTGTGGCGCGCAAGTATGCAGAGAATCAGGCGCTTCCACCCGTACCCGTTGTGGTGACAGACCTCAGCTCGGCAGAAATGGTGAAGTATGCCTCTAATGCATTTTTGGCAACTAAGATTAGCTTCATTAATGAGGTTGCCAATATCTGCGATCGCGTGGGTGCAAATGTCGTCGAAGTCGCCAAAGGCATCGGCTTAGATTCTCGCATTGGCACTAAGTTTTTAAATGCGGGTATCGGCTGGGGTGGGTCTTGCTTCCCAAAAGACGTTTCGGCTTTAATCCATACCGCTTCAGACTATGGGTATACGGCTGAGCTGCTGAAGGCGGCGGTTAGCGTCAACGAACATCAGCGGGTTGTAGTGATTGAAAAACTTCAGAAGACGCTGAAGGTGCTGAAGGGTAAAACCATTGGGCTACTGGGTCTCACCTTCAAGCCTGACACAGACGACATGCGAGATGCGCCAGCGCTTACCCTGGTGGAGCAGCTCACCAGACTGGGGGCAAGGGTGAAAGCCTACGACCCTCTAGTGGCTCAAAATGGCGTGGGGCAGGGCTTATCGAATCTCATTGTAGAGATGGATGCGGGTCATTTGGCGGATGGCTGCGATGCGCTTGTTTTGGTGACAGAATGGTCGCAGTTTCTGTCCCTTGACTACGCAATGTTAGCTCAGCGCATGGAGCATCCGGTGATGATAGATGCGCGTAATTTCCTTGATAAAGCCCAGCTAGAGCAGGTTGGATTTTTGTATGTGGGAATTGGACGCTAATTTTAGCGACCTATTATTTACAACCTTAGGGTGAATTCTATAAGACGGTATTTCTACCTGTTCAAGTTTTACTTGTCCACAGATGCTGAGGTAGAAATATCGTCTTCTTCGTTGTCAGACGATTTCCTAGGTTTTCTGGTTAGTTCGATGTAGAGCTTCTTTAAGGTTTTATCGTCAATGGGGTCAAACTCACTTTCGAGGGTTTTGAGGTACTCTTCAACGATGGAACCCTCGACCACTTCAAACTGAGGTTGCTCGGTTTGACGATTAAGGATCAGGGTCTGAATGGCGATCGCCAAGTACGCCTTCAGAAGATCTTCTCCTAGCTCCTCATGTCGTTCTTCAACAAATTGAGCGGTATAGTTTTTGGGGGTAAACCTAGGCATTTTTTGTGTGGGCAGCGGGATTCCGACTATTCCTAATGACTCTAGCTTACTCATGAAATCGTTGTACTCTGGGCTTCCAACGCTCAGTTTTTTGTAATTAGCTAAGTACCGTGCGATATCCATAATTTAAGCCACTCAAGCTTTTGCAAAAATACGATGTGTCGAACAGTCTTTTTACGACGATTATTGATTTTACCTATTTTAATCAGAATTAGGCCGAATTTATAGCCTAATTTTCAGGAGAATGTAGAAGTTCATCCTTTTGGGCAGTTACCTCTTCCACCTGCACCAGTTGGGCTGGCTCGGACGGCTCAAGACGTGCTTCCATGGGTTTTTCATCAATCTTCTCTAGTTCAGCCGCACCGCGCTTTAGTTCAGTCTCAAATTCTTTAGATGCATCCTGAAAACTTTTGAGCGCTTTGCCCAAGCTCCGACCAATTTCTGGCAGCTTCTTAGGGCCAAACACCAAAAGCGCTATGACCAAAATGACGGCCATTTCAGGTAAACCAATCCCAAAAATATTCATCGTTTTCCTCTGAGGTGTAATGGCAGCAGTCGTTAACGGAGAGTCCATCAGGCTTTTGACGGAGCTTTCTCCACGACCTATATCGCTCCAGCGTTAGTTAACCTTACTGGGTTCTCTCTATCTTGCCGTAAGATGCTCTCTCGATTGAGCTTAAGCAGTTAAGCCGCTCACGTACAAAAAAGCCCGGAAAAGACCGGGCTTTGGTTTAATTTAGTTTTTTTGAAATCAGCTATCTGAAATCAGCAATAGATGAAGCCCCAGATTGGGGGGTGCTTTAGTTGGTGAGACGCGCCCAATCAACGTCAACACCATCCAAAATCAGCTCAGAATTGAAGATTTGCAGAATAATGAGTAGAAAAACTAAGAATAGTGCCATAAAGACGGCCATAACCGGAGTAGTTCCCCACCCTGGTACTACTTTGCCATATTCCGAATTCAAAGGCCTGAGGACATTACCAAGCCAGGTCTGCTTTGCCATACGTCACCTGTTAATACTGGAGCAACAACAGAAGTTTTTTAACTTTCCGTAATATTATATAGGGAAGCGTCTATTCAAAATTATGTCTCTATCTGACCCCGCAACAGTTCTTAGCATTAGTCTCGGTCTCGCGTTTGTGATTGTGACAGGTGCTGCCGTTTACACTGCCTTTGGCCCACCTGCGGCTCAGCTCGACGATCCCTACGAAGACCACGAAGATTAGGCTCTAACTGCGTTCTTTTGCCGTATTGCTTTCGCGAATGCCGATTTAGAGCCTTGGAGCATCGGGAATGGCGCGAATGCTTAGCGCCATAAATAATGGTGAGTTTTACAATGCGAAAAATCTGTTTGAGCTTGGATTGCTTTAGAAGCTTCCATTAGACTTCTTGCACGAATATGACCCTCTCCCCCAGCTCCTCTCCCAGAACGGGCGAGGGGAACTGGAATTAGTCCTTCTCTCCTGAGAAGGGTTAGGACTGATGCAAGAGGTCTATTGCTCTAAAGTCTTGTGCTGAAAAAGTAAATATTCAAAAGAATCTAAAATTTCACCAACGAAAAGCAGACTTTTGGGAAGAGATCAGCAATAATACGTACTCAGTGTGAGTGTGTAGGAAACTATTAGCTGTGCCAAGCCGCCGTGAGCCTAGCGTTGAGCCTGTTTTTTCGTTCAATCTTCAGTCTGTTTCT
>JBGSVR010000444.1:0-5893 GCA_041752855.1 Thermosynechococcaceae cyanobacterium | reverse complement strand
ACATTTTTTCGTGTCTTTAAGAAGTTAGCGCTACAACCATCGATCTGTTTGTAAGGGATTTAGTGACGATGACCCCAGAGGCAATCCGCATTATTTCTCAGTTAAGGGGCGAATTTTATACATTATTTTCAGGGCAAATGGATGTGCCTGTTAACGTGACCCACGAGCATTCTTATGTGGGCAAGCTTTCTCTGGCCTCCTGGGTCGATACGCGCAAACAGCTTAACTATGTGTGCGTGTATGCTTATTCAGCACCAGACGCCTTTTTCCCAGAGCGGCCTTTTATTCTCCGTATTTCGGTCAATAAGGGGGCTGGGCTGCTAGCCGCTGCGAAACGTGGACAAGCCGTGCGAGGTCAAAATTTTCGCTGGCACTTTGAGCTAACGCTGATGCCGGATGAAATTTTAGACTTTTTGCCTTGGGTTGTACATTTAGTCAAGGCAAAGGATGACAACATCAATGCGCTGCTTCTAGAGCCGCCTCATCCGTTAGACTGCTACAGCACAGACGCGGCAGCAACTCCTTTAATGCAGGATGCCTGGACTTGTAAAGCGGGGCAGTCTGAACCCCTCAGGGCACTCATGCAGTTGTCATGAGTCAGTTGTGATGGGATATATGCATGGCTCACCTTCAGCGATTAGTCATTGAGTCTTCTCAGTGTATCGGCAGTGACATAACCCTCACGCCAGAACAGCAGCACTATCTACTGCGGGTGCTGCGGCTCAAGAGGGGCGATCGCTTCATTGCCATCTGTAATCAAACGTGGTGGTTAGCGCAACTGCATCTTTGCGAACCTACCGCGCAATGTTTAGAACCCGTTTCAATCCAGACAGAATTAGCGCAGCCCATTACGCTTTTGGCGGCACTTACGAAAGGCCAAGGATTTGATGACGTGGTGCGATCCACCACAGAAATGGGCATTGCTGCGCTTATTCCCCTATTGACGGCACGCACCGTCATGAATCCTAGCGATAGCAAATTAGAGCGATGGCGACGGATTGCTACCGAGGCAGCAGAGCAATCTTGTCGGCAGATTGTGCCAGAAATTTCTGCCCCCGTCACCTTTGATCAAGCACTAACGTTGGCACACACAGAGCATTTTGCCCTGCAACAGCGCCTCATCTGCGTCACCAATACAGAGGGCATAAATCTAGGACAGGCTTTAGCCAATATGCCCTCAGAACTGGGCATTCTAATGATGGTAGGGCCGGAAGGTGGATGGACGAGTGAAGAGCAGACGATGGCGATCGCCCAAGGCTTTTTGCCCGTCTCGTTAGGCCGTCGCGTATTGCGAGCTGTAACGGCATCTATGGCGGCAGTCGCAATTCTAGCCCACCACATTGAAGCAAAGTCTAAAACAAGTATTGACTAACATAGGAGAAATCGTGCGTGCTAGATTCCAATGAAGCAGCACTTATTGAAGCGGCACTTCAAACCGAGAATCATGCCGAGGTTGTGCGGCTGCTCGGTACCCTAAACCAGCAAGATGTCTGGACTCAGCTCTATTGGGCAAGACTTTGGGAAACAACCCAAAAAGAAGATCGGGCTGAATCAAACTATCGCAGCCTATTGCGTCAGGCTGAAAACCCAAAGCTGACCCTCGCCGCACGTCAGGGTCTAGAAAGACTGAGGATGCAGAAGACCCAATTGCGTCAAGAAGCTATGGCAGAGGCGATCGCAGACTCCATCAAAACTGAAATTGGCGTACTCGTCTTTGCACCCATTCTTCCAGAGCAGAAAGCAGAGGCAGCCCAGGCGATCGCTCAAATTATGAACCTAGATCCCTACTCAGCTCGGATGCTGCTGCCCAGCCGAGGGATTCGCCTATACCGTGTTGGTGTAGTTGGAGAACTCGAGTTTTTTGGTCAGCAGCTCAAAAACAAAGGGATTCCGGTATTTTGGCTACCCCTTTCCAAACTAAAAACCGTAACGGTCTATCCGGTGCTGTCCTTCGAGTCCATTGAAGGAAAGGCACGAGTGTGTATTCAGTCGGCAGATGCCGCTCAAGAACAGCAATCAATTCAGTTTGCTTGGTCAGATGTTGCTGCAAGAATTGAGGGGCAAATCCCAATTTTTGAAGAAGTGCTAGACCGAGACGCACGCGGAAAGCTCTTGCGGAAAGAAAAAACTCAGGACTACGCCAACTTCTGCGACCTGCATTTGCCGAAACAAAACTGTATTTTGCGCTTCTCTGATGCCGTCTATCAATTTAATCGTGGGGTTAACCTGACCCCGCAAGCAGCCTCAGATCAGCCTCTCAAACACAATACTGCCTGGGCAAACTGGAGACAGCTTTCTGGGCTTCTGTCCCAGAATTTATCTCAGCAACCCATCCATTCAGACTTTGAGTCCTTTGCAGAAACTGCCCTTGAGCATCCTGATCTGCTCTCTAAGCTAACCGCTCACATTGATTTATTTCGTCGAGAAGAAAGTGACTGGGATCCTGCTTTTCAGCTTTACAGTGCGCTTATCTTTCTGAAGTCCTCAGACGCTCTAGTGATGGCATGAGAATAGCTAGGATTCAGATCATCTTTTGAGAATTGCTCTTTTGAGGATTGCTATAGACTAAAAAGGAGAAACAGCAGTAGTCCGACAGACTGTCGATCCACGACTAATGCTGTTTGTCAATCTCCTTCGTTCAATCCTGGATGCTATGTCTGCGCCTGTCTCCATCTGTCCCGTCCCTGCCGATCAGCGCCCCATTAACGAGTATAAAAGCCTTGAAGAATCTTGGTTCTTTGGGTGGTCTAGTGCAGACTTTAAGACATTTTTGGTTCGTTTTGGTCTGTTATGGGGCATGAGCTGCTTTATTTCTGGCCCCATAGCGGCCTCAAGTTTTGAGCCGACCGAAGACTTTGGGCGCTTTTTTCTAGCTGCTAACGGCGGGGCAATTTTTCTGGTCAGCCTCATTTTGCTGAGGCTGTATTTAGGCTGGACTTATGTTGACCAGCGGCTGCACTGCGAAACCGTCGATTACGAAGAAACTGGATGGTACGATGGTCAATCTTGGACTAAGCCCCATGCTGAACTGACTCAAGATCGATTAATTAGCACCTACCAAGTTCGGCCTACCCTCCAGCGGCTGAGGTATAGCTTTGGGATTTTAGGACTTTTATGCATCGTCGGTCAAAGCCTTTGGCGCTTCTGCTAAAGTTGGCTTTTAGGCGCTAGAAAGAGATATCTTTACGGGTCTTTGCCCCATTTATGGTTTGCTCCATTCATTTTTTGCCCAATTTATAGGATAAGGTCAGCTTCATGGCGGTGGGAAAACGTAACCATGCTACAGCACTTGAGATTCGCCTTCTGCGAGAAGGCATTGTAGAGTCGGTTCACGAAACGCATGCGGTAGTCTGCGATGAGCGGGGTCGAGTGCTGTCTGTTGCAGGGAGTGCTGAGACTGCCAGTTTTATTCGATCATCACTAAAACCGTTTCAGGCTTTGGTTGTGACAACGAGTGGCGTAATGGAGCGCTATGGCTTAAGCGATCGCGACCTTGCCATTATTTGCAGCTCCCACAAAGGCACCATGGAGCAGGTGCGCCAGGTTTTTAATATCTTGTGGCATGCCGATGTAGACCTCACCATGCTTCAGTGCCCAATTCCTGACGGCGGAAATAGTCCGCTTCAGTACAACTGCTCTGGTAAACACGCAGGCATGTTAGCGGTCTGTCAACTCCAGCGCTGGCCTTTACAAACCTATATGCAGCCGCAGCACCCCCTTCAGCAGATGATTTTGGCGAAAGTGGCAGATATGCTCAAAATGCCTGCGGCGGAATTCATTGGTGCCCATGACGACTGTGGTGTGCCCACCTACCTCATGCAGATCGGACAAATGGCGACTTTATTTGCCCAGCTGGCCTCCGGCGATAACCTGTCGATGGAGCGCGTTGTGCGCGCAATGATTCACCACCCTAACTTAGTCGCAGGGCCTGGAGAATTTGATACTGACCTCATGGAAATGACCGCTGGGGAACTGGTTAGTAAGACAGGCGCAGAAGGCGTGCTGTGCATTGGTCGAGTGGGAGAAGGCATGGGGCTGGCCATTAAGGTCATGGATGGGGCGAAACGTGCCAAACATGCCGCTGCTATTGAGATTTTGAAGCAGTTGGGCTGGATTACGCCAGCCATTGCCGAAACCCTCTCGGAACGGTACTTAACCCTAAGTCCCTTCAAACGTTTAGAAGTGTGTGGTGAACTTTCAATGTCCTAGCGTTTTCTCTTCTGATGCGGGTGATCATGAAAAATCTTCAGCCATTAATACAGGTATCTCATTGAAATGCACATTAGACCTCTTGCACGAATATGACCCTCTCCCCCAGCCCCTCTCCCAGAACGGGCGAGGGGAGCCAGCATTAGCCCTTCTCCCCTGGTGGGAGAAGGGTAAAGCCTTCGGGCTACAAGAAAGGGATGAGGGGGCTAGGATTGATGCAAGAGGTCTATTGACTCAAAGGATAACTCGCTGGCTTCAGATTGGGCTTTTATCTGTGCTGATTTGTGCGATGTGGACAATGCCGCCGTGCCTTGCTGATTCCGAAGAAACGACCCTAGAACTCATTAAGCCGATGTCCTTCAGCAATGGGGATCTGCGCGGCAAAGATTTTTCGCTTCAGGATTTACGGGCGGCAGATTTTGCCAATGCCAACATGGAGCGAGCAAACTTTAGTAATGCCGATTTGCGGGGGGCAATCTTTAGTGCATCGGTAATGCAGAATGCCAATTTACAGGGCGCTAATTTTCAGTTCGCAATGATAGACCAGGTTAACTTTACGGATGCAAATCTAGAAGATGCCATTTTGTCAGAGGCGCTGCTGTTTCGCTCTACCTTCAAAGCGGCTCATATCACTGGAGCCGACTTTTCTGATGCGCTATTGGATGGCGAACAGCGGAATATTCTTTGTCAAACGGCTACTGGCATCAATTCTAAAACAGGGATGAGTACCCGTGAATCTTTGAACTGCAAGTCTTAAAAGCTGGCTTAAAAAAAATTGACGCTGCTTCGTACCAGAAGAATGTGTCTCTAGACTGGGGTAGCAGTGACAAAGAGCCGTCCATCGTATTCTTCTGAGACATCAGCGAGATCTGCGGGGGACTGTAAATTAAACTGTTTTTGCCATGCCATTGCGATGGTTCCTGGCATAACACCAACCACTTTGGAGAGTACATCATTGGGGATAGAGCGGATTTCATCAGTGCTAAAACGACTGCAAAGCATATCAAGTAGGTCAATGGCACGACGGAGGGGAGCCTCTGCCTGACACAGGGTTTGCATGGATGCAATGTTATCTATGCGGCGACGGAAGGCGAACTGACGCTCCTCTAGGGTGGCTGGAACTGTAAATTCCGCTTTCCCTAGGGTGTAGATTGTGACGCAATTAAGGTCAAATAAACCGCCAATGGCGGCTCCTGGGCCAATAAATTCTGCAAAAAAAGGCTTTTGTAGAATGATGCCTGAGGGTTCACTGTCCGTTAGGGCAAGCAACTGACCGCTTTTGAGTAGTTCGATGGGCTGGTTACTTTTAGGACTCATAAAGCACTTAAATCCTGATTTAATTTTGAGCAGAGAATAATCGAAAGACTAAATTTATAGAGTTATTTCTAGAATATAGAAATTTACTTTGCCGATAACATGGCTAGTGCTGCTCATGATTAAGTATAAACAATGCCTCTTGGCAAAGTTCATCTATCTAGATAAAACAGCATATGTGTAATGTAGTGTCTGGATATCTTAGGGTACCCATGTCTAGAGGGTTAATGCTGACTGCCTGACACAAGTATCTACAAAGCTTACGAGAGCGAGGTTTGAGGACGACAAAGGATAGGGATTCATGAGACGCTTAAGTGACCAAACAAGAGCAAAAACCCATGAATGACCCTACCCACCTGTATCGTCAGAT
>JBGSVR010000443.1:0-5481 GCA_041752855.1 Thermosynechococcaceae cyanobacterium | reverse complement strand
GCCGGAATATGGAGCCACCAAGCCGGCAAAATAACGTTGCCCACCCCAATGTGAACAATCTTGCGAGAAACTTCACCGCCTAGAGGCGTAAACCGAGCGACCAGTTCTGCTGCCGCTAGCACAATGCCCAGCCAAAGCCCTACCCCTAGTAGTTGATATTCCATTAACGTGATTGCGATGACCAAAAGGGAGCGAAAAGAAAGGCTGATGCTTTAGCTCAAAGTGTTGAGGTTAAAGCATTAAGCTCAAATCAGCCTTAATTAAGCCTAACAGTTTAGCCCGCTTTAACCTGACGCAAATCTTTTGGAGTCGAGAGCGCTTGATCAACATCCTAATGTTTAGGGGTTCTATCACTGTCTGCGACCTGCATAGGGTAATGCGCTAAATCCCCACTTTCTTTGTGGTTTAGCTCATCCACTGGCCTTGAAGACGGTTTATACCGCTCTGCCAACGTCTTAATCACAATATAGAGAATGGGAACCACAAACAGGCTCAGCACCGTAGAAACAAACATCCCCCCGACGATCGCCGTGCCCAAAGACTGCCGTGCAGCAGCGCCAGGTCCGGTGGCGACCAGCAGCGGTACTGAGCCAATGGCAGTGGCGATCGCCGTCATTAAAATCGGGCGCAGGCGCTCAGAGCAGGCTGCCAAGGCCGCTTGGGTTAAGCTCAAGCCCGTCTCATACATTTGATTAGAAAATTCCAAAATCAAAATGGCGTTTTTACTCGCCATTCCAATCAGCATTACAAAGCCAATTTGCGTATAGACATCATTCGAGGTGCCTCGCATCCAGATTGCCGCCAGCGCCCCTAAAATCGCCAGGGGCACCGTCAGCATAATAATAATGGGGTCGATAAAGCTTTCGTACTGCGCGGCTAGGGTCAAAAACACAAAGATGATGCCTAGCCCAAAAATGACCACCGCCGCGCCGCCAGACTGCACTTCTTCTAAAGAAATGCCGGACCACTCAAAGCTAAAGCCCTTGGGCAACACTTCCTTCGCCACGGCTTCCATTGCAGAGATCGCCTGACCCGAACTCGAACCCTGGGCAGACGCGCCGTTAATTTCGACCGAGCGAAATAGGTTGTAATGGCTAATGACCGATGGTCCAATGGTCTGACGAATTTTGACTAAGTTCCCCAAGGGAATCATTGCGCCGGATTGCGATCGCACGTAGAGTTTGTTGATATCTTCTGGGTTAGAGCGGAACCGACTATCGGCCTGTACATAGACGCGGTAGGCACGGTTGAACTGGTTAAAGTCATTGACGTAGGTAGAACCTAAGAAAATCTGAAGCGTATTAAAAATATCTTCCACTGAAACCTGGAGCTGATTGGCGCGCAGGCGATCTACCTCCACCGTAATCTGCGGCGTATTGGCGTTAAATGTGGGTCTTAGCCCCGTAATTTGAGGGCTTTGATCTGAAGGGTACGCTCCTGCTCGCCCCAAAAACTGGTTCAGAATTTCGCCAATGGTATTAAAGCCCACACCAATGCGATCTTGAAGATGAAACTCAAACCCGCCAAAGTTCCCTAAGCCCTGTACCGCTGGGGGCGCAAAGGGGATGACCGTTGCCTCCTGAATACCGAGCAGCTTTGGAAACAGTCCTGTCGGCTGCGGAAAAAATCCGCCAACCACGCCAGCCACGGACTGCTCCGGTCTGGTGCGATCGCCCCAAGGCTTAAGCAAGCAGAAAATGAGGCCATTATTGGGCGTGGCACCACTAAAGCTAAAGCCCCCCACCGAAAAAATGCTCTGCACTTCCGGCTGCTGCTTCAAAATTGCTTCCGCCTGCGCTAAAACCTTCTCGGTGTAGTCCAGAGAAACGCCTTCTGGCCCTTGCACGATGGTAATAAAATACCCCTGATCTTCATCGGGGATAAACGCTTTAGGCACTACGGTATAAACCCAGTAGGTCAGCACCAGCGCGAATGCAAACAGCGCTAGCACGAGAAACTTAAGGCGAATGACCTTGCCTAACCAGCGGGAGTAAGCCAAGCGGGTTTGCTCAATGCCCCAATTAATGCCGTTAAAAAACCAGTTGTTTGGTGCCTGCCCAGGGCGCAGCAATAGCGCCGCCAGCATGGGCGTAAAGGTAACGGCGTTAAAAGTTGACACCCCCACCGAAAACGCAATGGTGAGCGCAAACTGTTTATAAAGCTGCCCTGTAGTGCCTGGAAAGAAAGCCACAGGTACAAACACCGTCATCAGCACAATGGACGTGGCAATGACGGCTCCAAACAGCGCATTCATCGAGGCGATCGCCGCTTCTAAAGGCCGCATCCCTTCCTGAATGCGGCGAGAAATGTCTTCCACAATCACGATCGCGTCGTCTACTACCAAGCCCGTTGCGAGGGTGAGGCCAAACAGAGTAAGGGTATTAATAGAGAAGCCCAGCAGCTTAATAAAGATAAAGGTGCCGATAAAGGCAATGGGGATCACAATGGAGGTAATCAACGCCGAGCGCCAGTCCTGCAAAAACAGGTAGAGAATCAGCACCACCAGCAGCACCGACTGCACCAGCGAAATTACGACTTCCTCTGCCCCTGCCTCAATAAAGGTAGTGGTATCAAAGGCGATGTCGTAGCGCATTCCAGGGGGAAAGCTCTGGGACAGGCGCTGGATTTCGGATTTAACGGCCTTTGCCACATCCAGGGCATTACTGCCCAACTGCTGGTTAATCCCTAGCCCGACCCCGCGATGGGTAATGCGATCGTTCGGGGTAAAGCGCAGCACGGAACCGTAGTTCTCAGCTCCTAGTTGGGCGCGACCGATTTCTCTGAGTCGCACTAAAGTACCTGTACTGGTGGTTTTGACCACCAAGTTATTAAACTCTTCTTCGTTTTTAAGACGACCCTCCGCCGTGACGGAATACTGGTACTGCTGACCAGGGGCGGCTGGCGGCTGACCTACCTGCCCCGCACCCACCTGGAGGTTCTGCGATCGCAGTGAATTGACCACGTCCTGGGGCGTTAACCCTCGACTGGCAAGGCGTTCGGGATCGAGCCAGAGGCGCATCGCGTACTTACGCTCTCCAAAAATCTGGAGTCCGCCCACGCCTCTAATGCGCCGGAGGGCATCTCCCATGTAAAGATCGGCGTAGTTGCTCAGGTATACGTCGTCGTAGACATCCTGACCCGTTTTTTCGTCACGCTCTGAGTACAGCCCAATGGCAAGTAGAAAGTTGTTGTTGGTTTTTGTCACCTGCACCCCAGTTTGGGTAACAGGCCCTGGCAGCCGAGATAAGACGGTGGACACTTTGTTTTGAACATCCACAGCCGCTAAATCTTGATTTCGGCCTAGCTCAAAGGTGAGGTTAATGCTGCTGGTGCCGTCATTGGCGCTGGTGGATTTGATATAGCGCAGCCCTTCAACGCCGTTCAGCTCCCGCTCCAAAATGTTGGTGACGGTAGATTCTACAACCTCGGCATTTGCACCCACGTAGTTAGAAGTCACGCTAACCTGAGGCGGCGTAATCTCTGGATACTGCGCGACAGGCAGGGTTGGAATACAGGCTAACCCCAGCAGCGCAATGATTAAAGAACAGACCGTTGCAAACACAGGACGTCTTATAAAAAAGTCGGAAATAGAAAAAATCATCGTTCCATGCCTGATGGGAGTTCTAGTTCAGTGCTTGGGGTTGAAGGCTTGGGTGCTATTTCGCTATGTTGCGGCCTGCTTCGGCAATGGGGAGACAATTTTGCAGTTGCAGAATGCCGGAGGTGACAATGCGATCGCCTGCCTCTAGCCCTTCCAACACTTCCTGATCGTTGCCAATAATTTTGCCCAGCTTAATTAGCTTTTGCGCCGCTACGGTTTGACCTGGCTCTACTTTGACAGGAGGGCCGCCGCCTTCTGCTTGAGCCGCCGCTTTACAGCCAGAACTTTGAAAAGGCTGCGCTACAAAAATAAAGTCCTTACCGCCCAGTCGAGAAATCGCCGTCGTGGGCACGAGCAGCCCTGAACGACTACTCCAGACCACCCTAGCGCGCACAAATTGCGCGGTACGAAGCGTATCGCCTGCGTTGGCAAAGGCTGCTGTTGCCTGTACTGATTGAGTTGCAGGATCAACATTAGGCGCAATAAAAGAAATTTGACCCATCCGCACGGCTTTACCTGCATCATCCAGCAGCTTTACGAGCTGCCCTTGGCGGAGCCGCGAGGAACGCTCTAAGGGCACCTGGATCTGCACTTCTAGCTGCTGATTTTGAGAAAGCGTCAGTAAGGGCGTTGTCGCACTTACCCCATCTCCCTGCTTGACCGGAATATTCCCCACTACCCCAGCAAACGGGGCGGTAATGGTATAGTCTCGCAGTTCTGCTCTGCCTTCAGATACATTGGCCTGAGCCTGGGCAACAGCCTGCTGATTACGAACCACCTGCGCCTGCGCCCTGGCGATCGCCGAATTCTGCGCCTGAACATCCGCCTTAGCCTGGTTCAGCTCTGCCTGAGCCGTTTGAATCGCATTACGCTTCTGCTCCAAACTCTGCTTGCTGGTTGCGCCTGCTGCATACAACTCTTGAAACCGCTGATAGTCTGATTGATTAAGCTGCACATTAGCTTGGGCAGACACCTGTTTTGCCTGAAGCGATCTGAGGGTATCTCTGGCACTATCAACATCGGCTCTGGCGGTGTCAACATCAGCCGCTGCGGTATTTACCCCAGCGCCTCGACTCGCAACCTGGGCACGCTGCTGATCCGCGTCAATCTGAATCAGAACGTCTCCGGCCTGGACGCGATCGCCTGCCTTCACAAAAATCGTCGAAATCTGGCCTGGAACCTTGGGCTGGAGCGTCACCGACTGACGAGAATCTAGCGTTGCCGCATAGTCAGAACTTTCCTCAACCGTCGTAACCTTGGCTTGACCAAGAGGCACCGCAAGGGGCGGCGGTGGAGCCATATTGCTGAACATTAAAATAGGCAGAATGATGCGATTGAAAAGCACCCATCCCACACCGCCGAGAATCAGCAACCCTAAAATTAATGGCACAAGAAAGCGCCGAGAATTGTTTTGGGGCGGTGGAGACGGCGTCAGTAATTCCAACCCATGTGCATGATTAGAAAGCTCAGCACTCGGCTTTAATTCTAGATTTTGATCCGTATTCTGACTGCTCATAAGGAGGCGTTCCTTTGCACAAGTTTAGGTGGCAGACGCAAGAAATTCTTTGACCAAGTCAACGTTGATCAACCAATGTCGTTGAACTCATGAAATTTTTGGAGTTGACTCAATCTTCAAATGTTGACTTCTAAGAATGAAAAAAGCCTGCTTGGTAGAGGTCTTTAGATCCAAAAGTGCCTCACCTTTTCTCTTACGGAGAGCGCTTAGAAACTTGATTTTACGTGAGTTCGACAGAATTCAATCCCCCTCATCCTCTCGGCCTCTTTCTCACGCTAAGGCTAGATATAAAATTGCTTACCATCATAGCAATCGAAATATCAGACTTGGGGTCTGTCCGCTAAAAACGAAGGAGACAGCGGAT
>JBGSVR010000442.1:0-3039 GCA_041752855.1 Thermosynechococcaceae cyanobacterium | reverse complement strand
TAATAGCCCTTTTACCATTGAGGACTTCTGAAGCAATGCCTTGAGAGCCAAAAAGGTGAACAATGTCTTTTTGTTTTAACCCCCTCTGCGCCATGAGTTCGTTTAAAACTTCAAGAGGAGAAGCCGGACGTAATGGGTAGTACTGGTCTTCAAACTGCTCAATCAGAGAAACGAGTAAATTCATTAACTGAAGTTGTTCGGGCGTTAAGTCTTCACCTAATGCCATGAGCCTATCAACTTCAGCTAAGAACAGCTCATTTTCTTCTTCAGACTCAATGACCTTGGGCTGAACTTGACCGAGAAGCAAGGCATAGACTTGTCTATCAAGCGTGGTTATCATAGTTCCCAATTCCCTTTGTCGTAATCAGCATGAGTGAGAATATGCCTAATAAAAACAGTGCTGCTCCGGTAGTTAATCTCTGCGATTAAGCGATAGTGATTGCCCTTAATAATATTGAAGACGGTGAAGCGCCCCACCAAGTCGGCAGAAGGAAAAATCAGATTGAGTTCTGCAAGACTTTTCCATTGGGCTGCTTTGGTCGCTCTGTACCAAGTATCGAGAGAGGCTTCAGCATTGGCATGGATAGCAGAAAAAAGATGCAAGCTTTTACGGCTGACAATATGCATTCAAAGCCAGCATTCTTAAGATATAGGTGTATTATCTCATAATGAGATGAAAGATATAAAGCTTTTCACGAATGCTTCAGCCATTGCCGTGCCCGTGTGATGCTGCCGTTGTGATCGCACTTACTGGCTACTGGCACGGGTCGATCGCTAAATTAAGTAGATTCAATGATGCGTTTGAAATCCCTCAGCCGACGATTGATGATATTGCTCCCTGTACTCAAGACACAAGAGAGCTTCTGTTTTACGCCATGCATGGGCTGAAGCCAACTACAAAAATTCTAGAGATAAGCTATTGCTAAACCCAAATTCAACCTCTCTCTCCTTACTAAGACTGCTTCAGCTTGCCAGCTCAACGCTGCCCGTGGGAGCCTATAGCTACTCTGAAGGCTTAGAATTACTCGTCGAAACCCAGCGTCTCCCTACGGCAATCTTGCTCCAAGACTGGATGACCCAAGAGCTGCGCTATGGTTCGATTCGGGTGGAAGCCAGCATAATGCTGAGAGCCTATCACGCAGCAGCGGCTCAAGATAGCGTTTCACTTTTGAAATGGAATCACTGGTGGTCGGCGGCTCGTGATACAGAAGAACTGCGGCTCCAAAGTTGGCAGATGGGGCGATCGCTCCTTCGGCTATTCCTAGATTTAGAAGATCCAGCACAGACCGCAACCCTACACAAATCCTGGTCTGCCCTACGAGACCTGTTTGGGCAAGAGTGTAATTTTGCGATCGCCTTTGGACTGGTGGCAGCCGCTTGGCAAATTGAACCCACAGCGGCACTACTGGGTTATTTACAAAGCTGGGCAACCAATCTCGTTAGCGCAGGTATTAAGCTCATCCCTTTGGGTCAAACCGCTGGGCAGCAACTTTTGCTGAACATTGAAGGTGAGATTCAGGATGCAGTTCAAGTTATTTCACAGCTTTCTGATGAAGCACTAGAAAGCTGTGGCTGGGGGCTATCACTAGCAAGTATGGCTCATGAGACTATGTACAGTAGACTATTCCGCAGCTAACAGAACCCTTAAATCTGCTCAAAAACAGACAAAGCCCCTCCATCAAGAGTAAAATCTTGCTGTAGCGCTGTTGTGTCTGAATGTCCATTGACCTGTTGCGATCGCTTGTTTGGACAGATTTTCGTCTGGCCGTATTGTTTGGTGTCCTTTGCCCACTGGGGCTATTAGCATGGGCGGTCTATAAAAGAGCCAAGCCTATTACGCATTTACTGATGATTTACTGGCGCGTTTCGAGCCTACTGGCGATCGCAGTTTATTTGATGATTGGTCAAAGCCCCCTGGGTTTTGTTGCAGGCTTTGCGGCACTGCTCATTATTCCTGTCAGCCTGTGGCTCTGGGTTGACCTCAACGAAGAAATTGAAGATCGGCGTGGCGCACTAAAGCTGGCGATTAACGCATGGCGATGGGCGATTACGGTCTACTGTGCGATCGCCGCGCTTGTTCAGGTGCCCTATCTTAAATGTGCTGGGTCTAAAGCTGCCCTTAGCACAGCAGAATGCCAGGTTTGGTTAGAGCCACCTTTCCTCTTCAAGTCTTTGTTCCATGCCAGTACCCGTGCTGAAAAACTGGGCTTTTTGGCAATTATGGCGCTGGTGTTTTATGGGCTTTACCTCGGCTATTTCCTCATCTTTAAGTTCACGAAACAAGGCCGCTCCGCCACTGGATTCTAGAGACGTTACGGAACATCGCGCTGCAATATGACACAACCCGCTGGTAAACGACTGGAGCAGTACACCCTGACCCATCCTAAAGAAGTGTTGCTGGTCAAAGCAGAAATTGAGGGCGAACCAGACGAAATTAGCATTTTCAAAGGTTTCTCTAGTTCTCTCATGCGTGCCACCGCCTTTGACCCAGATGTGCCTGTTTTGCCAGAAGGTGCGACGATTCACTCAATTGATCGGCTGCTGAGTCCTTACAATCCGGCACAGCCTCACTTTATCCAGCAAAATTTAAGCTGGGCAGATTTTTTAGCGCTGCTGGAATCTGATGAATGCTAAGAATTGTGGATTAAATAACATCCAAACTTTGACCCTCACCCCCAACCCCTCTCCCGTTCTGGGAGAGGGGAGTAAGAATCTTGTCCCCCTTCTCCCGCCCTGGGAGAAGGGGCTAGGCGTTGCCCTGAGCTTGCCGAAGGGGGATGAGGGAGTGCAAAGCGCATCGCTGCTACGCAATTCTCTAAGTTATTTAATTCACGATCCTAAGCAACAGCGTGGGGCAATAGCGACTTTGACAGGCTTGAGTTTTTCTTTAACCTTGCTACTTTTCCCTACCCCCACCATCGCTGCGCCCCTCAATGAAATTCTTCAGCGGGGGCGATTGATTGTTGCCGTTAAAGATAATCTTCCTCCCCTCGGCTACCGCGACGCAAACGGCACACTCCAGGGGTTTGAAATTGAAAT
>JBGSVR010000441.1:0-2294 GCA_041752855.1 Thermosynechococcaceae cyanobacterium | reverse complement strand
TCCGTCAACGCCTCCATTTCGATTGGCTCTAGCTCTGGAGTATCAATACAGCGCGGTAGATTGCAGCGCAGCCATTCAAGATGCTGACATAAGTGAATGGGGTGATCTGGCCCCATGCGGATGCCGCCCTTTAAAAACTGCACCACCAACACAGGAGTACCTTGACCTGCCACCCGTAAGGCTTGTGCCATGACATTGGTGAAAAAGCTCCGGTGCGGTGCGGTGACAATCTGTACCAACCCTTCAACGGCGTGTTGAATCTGAGGTTCGAGGGTAGGGGTTCGAGTTTCGACCTGAGCAACCATAGAATATTGATGTCTAAGTGAGTGAAAGAAGCGCCTTGACAACACAGATGTAGCGCATCTCTGTGAGTTCTCACCATAGTTAACGCTATATATAATTATCCGTCAATAGCCTAACGCTAAATCTTTAGCTACCCCCCCCGAGTATCAATAGGGTGAACTTTATGCCCTTGAGTGGATCTCCATCCCCCGCTATGCTGAGCAAGACCCTAGCCTCAATTCATTGAGCTGTTTGGAGAATGATGTATGGCTTGGCAGCGTCCCGATGGTCGTCAACGCGATCAGCTTCGACCCATAAAATTTGAGCGGGGTTTTACTCAAAATACCCCTGGTTCAGTGCTGGCGCACTGTGGCAATACAAAGGTGCTTTGTACCGTTTCGATTAAACCCAAGGTGCCTCGGTTTTTAGAAGGTACAGGTCAAGGCTGGCTGACGGCTGAGTACCGGATGCTGCCAGGTGCAACACCAGATAGATGCGATCGCGAACTACTCAAACTCTCAGGGCGCACCCAAGAGATTCAGCGGCTGATTGGGCGCAGCTTACGCGCCTCTCTCAACTTAAAGGCTTTGGGAGAACGCACCATCACGGTCGATACAGACGTACTGCAAGCCGATGCTGGAACCAGAACAACTGCCATCACAGGTGGCTTTGTGGCTTTAGTCGATGCTATCAACACGTTAATTCAGCAGGGGGAACTGACAGAATCGCCCATTCTTCACCATGTTGCGGCAGTTTCGGTGGGGCTGCTGGAGGGAGAAGCATTTCTGGATTTGAATTATCCGGAGGATGTAGCAGCAACGGTCGATTTCAACGTAGTTTTAACCGAAAACTTAGATATTTTAGAAGTCCAGGGCACTGCCGAAGAGGGCACCTTTACTCGGCACCAAATGAATCAAATTTTAGATCTTGCTGAGGCAGGCATTGGTGAGCTTGTAGCAGCACAGCGAGCCGTTCTTCAAATTGCATAATCTGAATGCCCATAGCGTTGTCTTATGGTAGGTAGACGGCGATCGCCCCTCAAGCAAATCTCTGATTAGGCTATTAATGCCGCGCCTCGAATAGTGTAAACTCTGCATGAGCTAACTTTGCGAAGGTTACGTCACTCAGATGCCCTATCATCTGGTTGCTTTCTTAATTTCTGCCTTTGTCGTTCTATGGAGTACCCCGATTGTCAAAAGAATTGGTCTTAAGAGCGGCTACGTTGATCTGCCCGATCCGCGTAAAGTTCACAAAAGACCGATGGTTAGACTGGGGGGCGTCTCTATTTTTATCGGCAACGTCAGCACCTGGCTCATCGTTTGGATCTCGGGGGGATTTAGTGAGCTGCCTTTAACCTCAGCCTATGAGCTGCTGGGCGTTACGTTGGGTGGTCTTTGCTTCTTTCTCATTGGGCTGCTCGATGACCTGTTCACCCTGTCTCCAATTTTACGATTGGTGATGCAGGTGGGCGTGGCTGTTGCGGCTTGGTATGCGGGGGTCAGTATTGATTTTTCGACCATTCCGTTTCAAGGACTGGTCGAGCTGGGCTGGCTCAGTCTTCCTATTACGGTCATTTGGCTAGTGGGCATGGCAAACGCCATGAACTTCATGGATGGGCTGGATGGCCTTGCTGCCGGTATTGCAGGCATTGCTGCCGTCATTATGCTCATGGTCAGCCTGTTTATGAAACAGGATGTTGCGGCGGTTTTAGCAGCGGCGCTCGCAGGGGGCGCACTTGGGTTTCTGCGCTACAACTTTAACCCTGCCCAAATTTTTATGGGGGATGGCGGCGCATACTTTATGGGGTTTACCCTTGCGGCGCTGGGCGTCATTGGGCTGGTCAAAAGCGTGACGACTGTGGCGGTGGTGCTGCCCTTCGTGATTTTGGCCTTACCCATTGCTGATACCTCTGCGGTGATTCTGACGCGCTTAAGCCAAGGGAAGTCGCCCTTCACCGCCGATAAGCGCCATATCCATCATCGTTTGCTTCAGGCAGGGCTATCGCAGCGCAG
>JBGSVR010000440.1:0-3658 GCA_041752855.1 Thermosynechococcaceae cyanobacterium | reverse complement strand
TGCCATGCGGCGCAAAGATTGGCCTGTTTTGGGGGTGATTGTAGGGGTGGCGATCGCCACATTAGTCCCCATCGCCATCTTTTCTGGCTTCGTGCAGCCCACCCAAGCCCATAACCAATTCAACCCCCTGCGACTAGCCGTTTACTTTGCCCTGTTTACCTTCCGCGTCGGGATTTTTGAAGAAATCTTTTTCCGGTCTGGCCTGATGGTGCTGTTGCGCGATTGCTTAGAACAACGAGCTGAGAGCGGTACAAAAAGATCGCCCCGAACTATCCTGTTACTCTCTGCCCTAGGCTGCTCCGTCCTGTTTGGCCTATCCCACGTCGGCAATGTCTCTGGTACAAATCCCCTCACCCTCTGGCACTACCGAGGACTCTATATCGTCCTCGCAACCTCAGCCTCAATGTTTTACGCGCTGGCCTTTGCCAAAACCAATCGTTTGGCGGTGCCCATTCTGGTACATGGGGTCGTGGATACCGTTGCGGTAGTGCTATTGGGCGGCTCCCTTGCCGTTCCGTTTTAGACCCTTCAATGGGAAAATATAAGTAGCGAATTTTAAGATTTGGAGCCGATCTTGAAGTTACATTGCAAAATCGACCCCAAATGTAACGGTTTGCAACGTATAATGGGGAGCGAGATTTGGCCTGAAGTGGGATAAATCGGCTCTTTCGGTAAACTTCTAGAGAAGGAAAAGCTGTTTATGCGCGTTGCGATCGCCGGGGGCGGCTTAGCAGGCTTAGCCTGTGCAAAATACCTCGTAGATGCAGGGCACATGCCCATTGTTCTCGAAAGTCGCAACGTTTTAGGCGGCCTTGTCGCGGCCTGGAAAGATGAAGACGGCGACTGGTACGAGACGGGTTTACACGCTTTTTTTGGGGCGTACCCCAACATGCTTCAACTCATGAAAGAGCTTGGCATTGAAGATCGGCTTCAGTGGAAAAAACACGCCCTCATCTTCAACCAGCCCGAAAAGCCTGGAACCTACTCCTACTTTAGTGTGCCCAACATCATGGCACCGTTTAACGTCGTCATGTCGATCCTGCGCAATAACGACATGCTGACCTGGGAGCAAAAGATTCGCTTTGCGATTGGCCTATGGCCTGGTGTGCTGCGAGGCCAAAAGTACGTCGAAAATATGGATAAGTACAGCCTATTAGAATGGCTGCGCCGTCAGGGCATCGACGACAAAGTTAACTCCGATATCTTTATTGCCGCATCCAAAGCCCTAACGTTCCTCAATCCAGAGGATGTTTCAGCCACCATTATTTTGACCGCACTCAACAAATTTCTGCGGGAACGCTACGGGTCAAAAATCGCCTTTTTAGATGGTTCGCCTACAGAACGCCTCTGCCAACCCATCGTGGATCACATTACCGCTGGCGGTGGCGAAGTGGTGCTCGAAAAGCCGCTCAAGGAAGTCGTGCTGAACGCAGACAATACCGTCCGGCATTTCCTGATACGGGGACTGAACGGTCAGCCCGATGAGATTATTGAGGCCGATGTTTACGTCAGCGCCATGTCTGTAGACGTACTCAAAGCGCTGATGCCGCAGCCGTGGAAGGCCATTCCGTTTTTTGAGAAACTGAACGGGCTAGAGGGTGTTCCGGTCATTAACCTGCACCTCTGGTTTGACCGCAAGCTCACAGATATTGACCATTTGCTGTTTTCACGGTCAGACCTGCTGAGCGTGTATGCCGATATGAGCATCACCTGCAAAGAATACGAAGACCCCGATCGCTCGATGCTGGAGTTTGTCCTAGCGCCTGCCAAAGACTGGATTGATAAATCTGACGAAGAAATTATCGCTGCCACAATGCTAGAGCTAGAGCGATTATTTCCGCAGCACCTGACCGGCGACAACCCCGCAAAGCTGCGTAAATATAAAGTTGTGAAAACACCGCGCTCAGTTTATACCGCCTCTCCGGGTTGTCAAGACTTTAAGCCCACGCAAGAAACGCCCATCGCAAATTTTTACGTTGCGGGTAGCTATACCAAACAGATGTATCTGGGCAGTATGGAAGGTGCCGTGCTTTCTGGTAAGCTGGCAGCGCAGGCTATTGACCAAGCGCATCCGAACCAGCCTGTTTCGACCTTGCCTTCTGTCCAAGCCGTCCCTGTCTAGCTGCCAACATGCTGCAACTGCCCGAAACCCCAAGACGCATGAAGCCCCAAAGTTCCCTAGAGCAGTCCTACGAACTTTGTCGGCAGGTCACAGCAAAGTATTCTAAGACCTTTTACCTCGGCACGATGCTGATGACCGAGCAAAAGCGTCGCGGTATCTGGGCGATTTATATGTGGTGTCGCCGCACCGATGAGCTGGTGGATGGCCCCCAAGCAGCGGCGACCACCACCAACACCCTCGACGCTTGGGAAGCCAATTTAGAGGATGTCTTTGCAGGCAACCCTGTGGATGACTATGATGTGGCACTGGTAGACACCATTGAACAGTTCAGCCTCGATATCCAGCCCTTTCGGGACATGATTGAGGGGCAGCGGATGGATCTATACCGCAGCCGCTATGAAACCTTTGAGGAGCTAAAGCTGTACTGCTATCGTGTGGCGGGGACAGTGGGGCTTATGTCGGCTCAGGTGATGGGCTTAGAAACGTTTTCAGATCGGCTCCAGGCACCTTGGGCAAACCCCTATGTGAGAAACGGCGGCGGTCAGGATCCGATTGAACAGGCGATCGCCCTGGGCATTGCCAATCAGCTCACCAATATCCTCAGAGACGTAGGCGAAGATACCCGTCGCAACCGGATTTATCTGCCTCAAGAAGACCTAAGGCTGTTTAACTATACCGAAGCCGAACTTTTTGAGGGCGTGATTGACGAACGCTGGCAAGCGCTAATGAAGTTTCAGATTGAGCGAGCGCGCAAGTTTTTTGAGATAGCAGAAGACGGCGTCAGTGCCCTAGAGAAAGACGCCCGTTGGCCTGTATGGTCTGCCTTGGTGCTGTACCGCCAAATTCTTAACGTGATTGAGCGCAACTCTTACGACGTATTTACGAAGCGCGCTTACGTCCCCGATCTACGAAAAATGCTGTTTTTGCCCACCGCATGGGTTAAAGCCCTCTAATCAAGGGCGCAAAAACTTACAGCAAAACGGGGAAATCTTACAATTCCCCCGTTTAATGTAGAGCTGATTAGAAGTTAAGGATTGTGGATTAAATAACTTACAGAATTGCTTGGAAGCGATATGCTTTGCACTCCCTCATCCCCTTTCTTATAGCCGAAGGCTTTACCCCTTCTCCCAGAGCGGGAGAAGGGGGACAAGATTCTTACTCCCCTCTCCCGCTCTGGGAGAGGGGCTGGGGGTGAGGGTCAATATTGGAGGTTATTCAATCCATGATCCTAAGCAGCGGTACTAAAACTAGTACAGTGCTTCTTCTTGGTGGGTCAAGATGGTGACATCAGAGGTTGGATACGCCACACAGGTCAGCACAAAACCTGCTTCAATTTGGTCATCATCTAAGAAAGATTGGTCAGATTGATCAACGGTACCCGCAGAAATCTTGCCGGCACAGGTAGAGCAAGCACCCGCACGACAAGAGAACGGAAGATCAATGCCTTGCTCTTCGGCAACGTCGAGAATGTACTCATCATCAGGTACGTCGATTGTGGTATCGAGACCTTCAGCTTCATTGATTAATCTAACCTTG
>JBGSVR010000439.1:0-20959 GCA_041752855.1 Thermosynechococcaceae cyanobacterium | reverse complement strand
CTTAAAGTTCAGTTCAATAAAGCGATAAGGCGAAGACGTTTCAAAAAATAGCGCACGGTACAGCTCAGATTGAGCCACAGCGCGGACAAACTCACGGACGCTGATGTCGCCATTGCGGAGCTGAGACTCTGCACTGGTCAGTCGCTGGCTTTCGAGAACGTGGGCATTCCCTAAAACTTGGCGATAGACAGCGCGAATGACGGCCTGTAGATCCTCTTCGGTTGCGTTTGGGCGTAGTTCAGTTGATTCTGTTTCAATCCAAAGTGCCATAACGATGCCTCAAGTAAGGTTGTGAAATTAAAATTGTGATTTAAGAGCTTGTTTGAAAAGTTATTTAGACCTTACACTTGCCCCCCTAGCCCCCCAATTTTGGGGGGAATGGTCAGAGTCTTTGGCTTTCTCCCCCCAAATTGGGGGGTCGGGGGGGCTAATGCAGGATTGAATGAGGCTTTATCAAACAGCCTCAAAATTAAAAATTAGCATCGGGTAAGCATTAACCTACCCAATGACTAGCAATGCTCTAGGAGATCTCAGTAATGCTGACGATCTTTCCAGAGGTGCGGTTAATGCGCTGGATTTGAGGCGTCATCTTGCTAGCAGAGACAATGTACTCCGTAGCGCTAACGCGACGAGGGCTGTCAAATTTAGACCCAGACACGAGGATTTTGAATCGCTTTTCGGTGCCAGAACCAATCACTGATGCAGAAGATGCCTTAATCGCCGTAGCGCTATTGGTTGCAACAGCATAAACAAGCTGGGAAGCACCCACTGCGCTATCCACTTGGGCAGGGCCACGATCTAAGGCAAAGATGCGGTTGTAGCCGACCTGCTTCGCGTTCCCTTCGCTGTTTTTACCGCGATTGTAGGGCACTACATTTTCGCCAAAAGCATCTTGGTATTCGCTGCCGTCAATGTAGGAGTCAATCTCAGCGTCGTAGCCTTCTGCAACGCAGCGCACGATATGCTCAGAAACTTCTTTTTGATCTTGGGGCGCTCTACCTAACAAATGTAGAAAGTTGAGTTCTACAAAGCGGTAGGGGGCACAAGACTCAAAATAACGCGCACGATAAAACTCAGATTTTGCTACGCCGCGCACAAATTCTCGGACGCTGATGGAGCGATCGCACAGTTGAGACTCTAGCGTCACCAAGCGCTCACTATCCATAACGTGAGGGTTGCCCAGCACCTGCTTATAGACCGCTCGAATCGCCGTTTGAACTTCATCAAGGCCGCTAGTGGGCCACAGTTCTAGGCTGGTGGAAGATGCCATTGAACGTTATCTCCTAAAGGGTGTAAAGGTTAGACTGCCGCACTTAGATAGCTGTAATGCTGGCGATAACGCCACCTTGACGATGAATGCGCTGATACTCTTCGGAGAGCTTATCGTAGGGCACCATATAAACCTTATTGGCGGTGCGGAACTTAGAAATATTGTTCACGACCTTGGCACGGTAGCCCGTGACTTCAATGCGGTAGACCTTACCCTGATCGCCAGACCCAACGCCTAAACGAGTACGAGCGCTGCCAGCCGGATCGCGGAACGTTGCGCCATCGCCAGAAGGCGAAATGACGGCGGTAGGCGTAGATTGAATCACCAAGCTGTTGAGGCGAGGAGACTTGCCAGCGAGGTTCCCTTTTAGGCTGCTGCTGGATGCGCCGCGTACCAACTGAAACGTGTGGGTAAACTGCACCATGCTTTGGCAGGCTTCAGTTTTATAGCCCCGAATGTAAGGGACAAAGTTTTCTCCAAAGGTGTTTTGGTACTCGTCGCTGTCGATGTAGGTATCAATATCAGCCTCAAACCCTTGAGTATCAAGCGTGGTGCTGTGTCCGCGCATTTCTTCAAGATCTAGCGGAGGACGACCCAAGAGGTGTCGGAAATTTAGCTCAACGGCGCGATAGCGCGCACAGCTTGTAAAAAAGCGAGAGCAGTACAGATCTGACTTTGCCACAGCACGGACAAACTCACGAACGCTGAGTTCCCCGCGCTTAAATTGAGATTCGGGGACGGCAAGCCGCTCACTCTCCATGACGTAGGCATTGCCTAGTACCTGCCGATAAACGGCCTTAATAATGGTTTCGGCATCTTCTGATGAAGCACCGGGAACCCACTCGACGGGAGGGGTTTCATCAAACAGACTGACGCCAAGGCGTGAAGCGGGTCCAAAAGGCATTGATGCACTTCTCCTGGATTTAATGGAAAATTTATGAGAAATTATTTCAAAATATAAAGAAATCTCTAATAAAAGACCTAAATTAGCTCAACTGCTGCACTTATTTGCACGCCATCGAACGCTTAGATTTTGTTTAGAGAATTTTACTTCTACAGATGCTTTAGCCCTACGGGTGCCTAATGCATTGCTTTCCAATCTTCTTATAAGAGTGGAGCTAACCTCATTAAGATTTATGAAATGTGGCAGCTTCTACACAATTCAAACTTATTTCGGCTGATGTATCTGAGTAGCCCCTAGATTGTGCAATTAGATGCCCTGCTACCGATATGGCCTATGGCTTGGGCTTGGTGTCCCAGTCGGCAGGCATTTCGGCTGCGCGTGGCAAAGACTGCGGCTCTTTTTTCGCAGGGGAAGGAACTAGCGCTAACGTTCGCTGATGGGTTTGTGGCGTTGGTTTCGGCTGTCGTCGCCGCACGGTACCTTCTTCGGTGGTTTCTTCAGCAATAACTTCATAGAGTAACGCCAGTTTGCTGGCATCATTGCCCTTACGCAAAACCCGCCCCAAGCGCTGCACATACTCTCGCGTAGAGCCTGTGCCAGACAGCACGATCGCAATCCGCGCTTCGGGGACATCAACACCTTCGTTGAGAACCCGTGACGCCACAATGCTGGGGTACTCGCCAGACTTAAATTTGTCTAAAATCTCGTGACGCTCTTTGACGGGGGTTTGATGGGTAATCGCCGGAATCAAAAAGTCTTGAGAAATGCGATAAACCGTGGCGTTATCGTCGGTAAAAATGAGGGTGCGCTCTGGGTGATGCTGCCCCAGCAACTCTGCCAAGACCCGCAGCTTACCTTCAGTGCCGAATGCGATCGCCCTGGCTTCTCGGTGCGCCAACATCGCTCGCCGTCCAGCCTTGGAACGCGCACTTTCTCTAACAAACTGCTGCCATCCGTTTAGGGTGCCGAGAAAGATACCGCGCTCCTGCAAAAATGCATTGCGGGTCTGGATCAGGGCATCATAGCGATCTCGTTCCGGCTCTGTCAGCTTGACCCGAATTTGGGTAGCCTCATGTTTTGCTAAGGCAATGCCAGACAGCTCTTCGGAAGACTTGCGATAAACCTCAGGGCCAATGAGATAGTCTAGATCGGCATGTTTGCCATCACTGCGCTCTGGTGTAGCAGTGAGTCCGAGGCGATAGGGGGCGATCGCATATTCTGCAATAACGCGATTGAAGCCGCTGGGGAGATGATGGCACTCGTCAAAAATCAGCAGGCCGTATAGATTGCCTAAGCTTTCTGCGTGGATGGCGGCACTGTCGTAAGTGGAGATGAGGATAGGGGTGCGATCGCGGGAGCCACCGCCCAGTAAGCCGACCTCGGCATCAGGGAAGGCCGCTAGAAAATGGGCGTACCACTGGTGCATTAAATCTAGGGTAGGCACCATAATCAGCGTACTGCGCCCAATAGACTGCATCACAAGCTGTGCCAGATAGGTTTTACCCGCCGCAGTCGGCAGAACCACCACACCTCGTTTGCCAGATTTCTGCCACTCTGCAAGCGCCTCCTGCTGATGCAGGTAAGGCGTCATGTCAATGCGAGGCACAAGCGTTAGCTCTTGATAGGCACGGGCTTTATCGTCAATGGACGTTTGGGCGCGATATAGCGCGCTCACCAAAGCGCGGTACTGAATGGCGGGGACTCGAAATTTTTCGATGCGATCGTCCCAGGTGGCGTAGTCTAACCAGTCTTTCCCCTTAGGGGGCGGGTGCAAAATCAGCGTCCCGCGATCATAAGAAAGCTTTGGGTTACGAGCCATGCCAAGCCTAATGGGTTCTCTCGTCTATTGTCGCTGATTGGGGGTTAAAGCTGGGTTGAGCTGTAGGGATGCCCAAAATTTAAGGGTGACAGAAAATCTGCCACCCTTAAACTAGAGATTAGAACTCTTGCCTCAACCTCATCCCCCTCATCCCTTTCTTATAGCCCAAAGGCTTTACCCTTCTCCCACTAGGGGAGAAGGGCTAATTCTGGCTCCCCTCGCCCGTTCTGGGAGAGGGGCTGGGGGAGAGGGTAATATTTGTGCAAGAGGTCTATATGATCAATGAGATGCGATTTTAGGAATTTTGGCGATCGCGTCCAGCCCTAAAGTTTTCGGCAAGGCGACCGCAATTGAGCCTAAACTCTTGCCATCCTAGCTTTGTCCCAGGCAGTGCTTCGTCCCAAGATGCGGACAGAACTCCGTAACT
The DNA here is from genome assembly GCA_041752855.1 of Thermosynechococcaceae cyanobacterium. GTDB lineage: Bacteria > Cyanobacteriota > Cyanobacteriia > Thermosynechococcales > Thermosynechococcaceae > JAAURS01. The sequence continues at coordinate 16,539 of JBGSVR010000439.1, read as the reverse complement.
CAACCCAAGTACCCCTAGCCCTAAAAACCCGAGGCTTGCAAGTAAAACGGCGACGTTTGGGAGTTCAATCCCATTCTGAAAAACAACAAAGTAGCTGATTGGGAACGTAGACAGCCCCAATAATGTCGGCACACCACAGAGAACAGCCATCCGTTTTGCCATTCGCTTGCTGACCACTTCAGGAATACCCTGAGAAGCTTTAGAACGATTCGTCCGTGAAGACTTAGATGAGCTAACAGGCGTAGGTAGAGTTTTCGGTAGGCTTTTTTTGGGTGCAGATGTCTTATCTTTTCCCTTAGGTTCGTAGGGCAGCGACCCGAAGCCACTGCGTTCATCCTTAGGGGAGTTTGACGGTTTAGATTTAGCGGCCATAACGGCAACCTATTATCCGCGAATGCCGAGGCGGGTGATTAACTGTCGGTAGTGGTCGTTGTTGTGCTTCTGGATGTAGGCCAGAAGACTCTTACGTTGCCCAATCATTTTCAAAAGGCCACGACGAGAAGCGTGATCTTTCTTATTGGTCTTAAGGTGGTCGCTCAGACGTGAAATACGCGCAGACAGCATCGCTACTTGGACATCGGAAGATCCGGTGTCGGTAGGATGAACCTGGTACGCATTGATAATCTCTTGTTTCTTCTCTTGCAGAAGGGTCATGGGTGTTGCTTAATTTGTTGATTAATTTGCGGCAAACCTAAATTTTAGCACACTAAGCCAGACCTTTTATTGCTCCATTTCTCAATGTCAAGCCCGAAAGTGCAGTGCTAGAATGCGCCCAGGCAAGGGAGTACCGTAATCGCTGTTGAGTAGAAATATGGTTCAGGACAAGCTATCTCAACTGCAAGCGTTATTTCGAGAGATGGATCGGGCATTGATTGCCTACTCTGGCGGTATTGACAGCACCCTGGTGGCAAAAATTGCTCAGGATGTGTTGGGCGATCGCGCTTTAGCCGTTACTGCCGTCTCGCCGTCTCTGCTGCCAGAAGATTTAGAAGATGCCAAAATTCAGGCGGCTGAAATGGGCATTGCCCATCGGCTAGTAGAAACCCATGAAATGGCAAACCCTAGCTACACCAGTAACCCTATTAATCGGTGCTATTTCTGCAAAAGCGAGCTGTACGACACCCTCAAACCCCTCGCTCAAACCTTGGGCTATGCCTATACGGTAGATGGCGTGAATGCGGATGATTTACACGACTACCGACCAGGGATTCAGGCTGCAAAGGAACGGGGCACGCGATCGCCGTTAGCAGAGGTGGGACTCACCAAGCTAGAGGTGCGGGAACTATCGAAGTTTTTGGGTTTATCCTGCTGGGATAAACCTGCCCAACCTTGTCTAAGCTCAAGGTTCCCCTACGGCGAAGAAATTACCGTTGAGAAGCTGCGGCGCGTAGGGCAAGCAGAGCGCTACTTGCGAAATTTGGGCTTGACTACATTAAGAGTGCGGTCTGAAGGCGCTACGGCAAAAATTGAGCTGCCTGTGGACGGCATACAAAGCTTTGTGCAGACCACGGATCTACCTCAGCTCGTCGAGGTGTTTCAGAGCTACGGGTTTACCTATGTAACCCTTGACCTAGAAGGATTTCGCAGTGGAAAGCTGAATCAAGTTTTAGCTTTAAATGCAAAAACATGATGCCATAAGTGATGAGAATCACAGCTTATTTGGCCTAATATCACAGACTTTTTGATGCGATCGCTGAAGAATACTTATATCGAGTTTTTACTTCAGAGGTCACAGTCATGAAAACAGAATTAACTGCAAAATGGGTTCTTGTTGAAGGTCACTTAGAACTGCGGTGGATAGCTAAAGATGATAATCGAGTCATCGTGATGAATCGCTTTGTCTCTCAGCCTCAAAAAGCGGCTTAAGAGTATTCTCACTTTTGTACTCTAAGGCTTTCAGCGCTTTGTAGGAAGCTATCATAAACCCCATGATTGAACCCCAATTTGTCGGTTGCCCCATGGTTACGCTCACAAATCTAAAATTCCCTGCCGAATAATCTGGGAGGGAATTTTAGTTAAAAGACAGCGACAAGGCATTCTAAAAATCATTTATTCTAAAAATTTCACCTGATCTGGAAATTTGGCTGCTAATTTTCGATCAAACGTCACCAATTGAGTCTTTTCTTGAATTGCCGCTACGACAAATAACGTGTCATAAAACGAATGCCCCTCCTGCACTGCTAACGCTAAGGCCAGTTCCCGAATCCCCCCACTAGGAATGATCTTATCAACCAACGCCTCCGCGTCTGCCAACACTTCTAATCCTGTTTGCAGTGGCACTTGCCGAAACTGAATCCATTGCCAAACAACATTTCCTAACTCAGCAAACAGCGAGTCTGGAACAATAATTTGTTCAGCGGCTTCTAATGCAGCGGCGGCTTGCTCATATTTATCCTCTACCCGCAATAGGGCATAGGCAAACACCATTGTATCGATCACCATTAGGGTCGCCCCTGTGTTTTCCAGTCCTGCATAGGTTCAGCCATTTGAGGTGGCAATGTTGCCCAGCGCTGACGGATACGCTCAAGCACAACCCCGCGCTGCTCATAACGGCTTTGCAGCAAATCGCGGATTTCTTGCTCCATCGACACTCCCTTCTGCCCTGCAAGCAATTTAATTCGATCAACTAACTCATCCGGCACATTGCGAATTGTGAGCGTTGCCATTTAGCACTCCTCTATTTAGCAAATTCTTAAATATAATGCTAGCAAAGTGCTGACATTATATTTAAGCTAAGTTTTCACAATCTCGCCGAAATCAGCCAGTACCCTGGAATGGTTTCTTAGTAAACCCAGCAAATTCAGGCGATTCTGCCTGAGGTTGGGTTCATCTGCCATCACCAGTACACTATCAGGGCCGTCAAAGAAGTCGCTTACTGCGGGGGCGATCGCCGCTAACCCGCTCACCAATAGCCCATAATCTCTCTGAGCAGAAGCCTGTTGCGTTTGTGGCAATAGCGTCACTAGCGCATCATAAAACGCCTTTTCAGAAGACTGCTTAAAATGCTCAGGGTTCACCACTGTGGAGGGGTCAAGGGGTTGAGTATCTAACGTGCCTTGCTTGGCTAATCTTGTGGCTCGGTTTACCGTTTCGTAAATATTTGACAGCGTACCGTCCGTGCGGATCTGCTGCAAAAATAGGGCGCGAGACTGTACATCTAGTAAGTCTTCAAGGGCGCGTTGGGTATAGTCTGGGTCGGCTGCGCCTAAAACGGCATTCACAAGGTCGTAATCAACATTCTGCTCCTCTTGCAGCAGAGTGCGAATGCGCTGCAAGAAAAACTCCTGGAGCTGCTGCTGAAGGGTTTCTAGCTCCTCCATTTTGCTGAAGCTTTCGGCAAAAGCGGCGGTGGTGGTTTGCAGAAGCTGCTTGAGGTTGAGGGGGAGTTTTGCCGCCCAAATGATATTGAGAATGGCATTCGCCGATCGCCGTAGAGCAAAAGGATCTGACGAACCCGTGGGCAACATCCCTAACCCAAAAATGCACACGAGGGTATCGAGACGGTCGGCGATCGCCACCACCTGCCCCGCTAACGTTTGGGGCAGTCCATCCTCCGCACCACGAGGGAGATAGTGTTCTGCGATCGCAGTTGCAACCGCCTTCAGCTCTTTGCTGGCAAGGGCATACTTTTCGCCCATCACACCCTGAAGCTCAGGGAATTCGCCCACCATTTGGGTAACAAGATCTGCTTTGCAGAGCAGCGCGGCACGATCAATGGTTGCGGCAGATGAAGCATCAATCTGAAGCTGCTGGGCAATTCGTTGGGCATTCTGCTGGATGCGATCTACCTTGGCACGGACAGAGCCTAAATCGGCCTGAAAGGTGACGGTTTCGAGCTTAGGTAGGTAGTCCGCTAGGGGAATTGCCAGATCGGCCTTAAAGAAAAACTGCCCATCAGCAAGCCGCGCCCGAATTACCCGCTCGTTGCCAGCGGCAATCACTTCAGACTTTACAGGATCTCCATTGGAAATGGTGATGAAATAGGGGAGCAGTTCACCGCTGACGTTTCGGACTGGGAAGTAGCGCTGATGACTCACCATTTCTGTAGTCACAACCTCTGAGGGTAACTCCAAAAACGCTGGGTCAAAGGTGCCTACAACAGCAGTCGGCCACTCTACTAAATTCACAACCTCAGCAAGCAACGCCTCCGAGATTTCGGCTACGCCACCTACAGACTGAGCGACGGCCTTGATCTGCTCCAAAATGATAGCTTTTCGCTTAACGGGATCTACTTGGACATAGGCTGCTTCCAGCATTTTGTGATAGTCGGCAGCAGTAGCAATCACGACGGGATCGGGATGCAAAACGCGATGGCCTGTCGAAATGCGATCGCCTTTTACAACTGTCGGCTCATTTTCAATCTGGACGGGCAAAATCTGGTCATTCCACAGACTCACCAGCCACCGCACCGGACGAGAGAATCGTAAATCTCCATCGGCCCAACGCATGAAGCGCTTACCTTCGAGTCCAAAAATCCACTGGGGGATCAGCTCTGCCAGTACCTCTGGCGTTTTGCGACCCTCAATCACCTTACGGATGTAGACAAACTCACCTTTGTCGGTTGGGCGAAGCTCAAAATCTGCAATCTCAACCCCCTGCTTTTTGGCAAATCCAAGTGCCGCTGGTGTAGGCTGACCATCCTTAAAAGCAGCTTTGACGGGTGGGCCTTTTATTTCTTCGGTTTGTTGGGGCTGCTGATCAGGAAGTCCATGAATGAGTATGGCGAGACGACGAGGAGTGCCAAAGATTTCAATATTTTCTGAGGTCAGCACGTTGGCTTTGAGGTCGGCAGGGATGCGCGATCGCCACTGAGCCAAGGCAGATGCTACAAACTGCGCTGGAAGTTCCTCGGTACCCACTTCTAATAAAAATGTCGCCATAGCGCGTTACTCTTGCAATTTTGAAAGACTTAAAATAAAACCTGAGTAATCCCTCAGGCCGTCCAGGCCGGATGAGATAGCAGCACACTCATCGTCTGTACACCCCGAAGCTGATTAGACAGCGGCAGATGACCTTTGGGTGCGCTTAAGTCCCAAATAAACTCGCCAGGGTAGCGCGTCCAAGTTTTGCCAGACTTCCACTTAATTTTGGGCCACAGCGCCTCCCAATCTTTACCCACGCTCAGCCAAAGCTGACGCTGTACCGAAAATCCAAACTTCCCTTCAGAATGTACGAGCCACAGGGCGTTGATGGTTTTGAGATCCGTAACAGGGAATCCATCAATTTCTGAAAAGTACACCCATTTCCGTTTCATTGCCGCTGGCCCTGACAACTCGCACAATTTCTGGAGCGTCACGCGATCGGCATCTAAAAAGTTCTGCTGCGACAACAGTTTCTGGAGCGAGCCGTAGTCTATGCCAGATTCTGAGGCCAGGGGCACCACACCATGAGGGAAATGTGCCTCCAAAAATATTTCCGTTTCGGGTGTCTCAGCGCACAGCAGCAGCTCATAACAGCGACCGTCAATGGGCGCAACTGCCCCACCTTCAGTGCGACGTTTCAGTAAGAAAGATTGTAGTGCCGCATACCCTGACTCTCCTGCTTCATAGAGCGTCGCCGCAGCCTGGAGCTGATTTTTTTCAGAACCCGTGGTGAGCTGGGCTTCTAATTCATGCATATCAGGGTTGGAATCCCTTGAAATGGGGGCAGGTGCGTTTACAGACTCAGGCATGAAGATACTCGAAGACGATGGAGTGGGTGAATCGGACATATTCCTTACTCTTTAACCCTATCAAAAAGGGCTTTACCGTGACGAGTAATAATCTCAGATCTCCATCATTTTTCTGGAATGACCGCTTGAGCGACAGCAATGCCTAATACTGAGACGCTAGAGCGGATTCTAGGAAGGGCGATCGCTATACTTAAGAGAGATCCTTTACGGTCAAAGGCTATGGTCACGCTCCAGCTTCGGCAGCTTGTGGTTCAACCTGGCAAAAACATTCAGCTTCAAAATGTCAACTGGGATGAATTTGAAGCCATCCTTGAAGAGTTAGGCGATAAGCGTCTCTCTCGGATTGCCTACAGTGACGGAATTTTGGAGATTCGGATGCCCCTTCCAGAACACGAAAAAGTTAAGGTTCTAGTGGGCGACATGCTCAAAATTCTGCTCGAAGAGCTTGACATTGATAACGAGTGTTTTGGTTCTAGCACCTTTAAGCGAAAGGATATGGCAAAAGGGATTGAGCCAGATGACTGTTTTTATATTGAGAACGCGACCCAAATGATTGGGAAAAATCGGCTTGATCTCACCCTCGATCCGCCCCCAGACTTAGCCATTGAAGTGGACGTGACATCTCAGACTGGATTGGACGCCTATCAGGCGCTGGGGGTGCCAGAACTATGGAGGCTCGAAGGTGGCGCGCTGCAAATAAGCATTTTGAAAAACGGGGAATACATAGATACAGAGTTTAGCCCTCATTTCCCGAATTGGCCGCTCAAAACAATTCTGCCTGAGTTTTTAGAACGCTGTCAATCTCAAGGCCGAAGCCAATCCCTTAAAACCTTTCGTCGTTGGGTGCAGGAGTATTCTAAAGTTTTTCCCGCTCTAGGGTTTTAAGAACGTCTTTCACAACTTGAGGAGACACTCTTTTCTGAAGATTGGCAAGACAATGCCCTTGGCTGCCACCGCCGCCTAAAACCTGTTGGCTTAGGGATTGGTTCTGCTGTAGCTGTCGCAGAGAACGAATGCAACCAGGGCAATCACAGCCAAAAAGCTGAACCGCTGCATCACTTTCGGCTTCGCTAAAATCAGTCGCAAAATCATCTCCAGAAATTTTGCCAGCAGATGCCACCAAAAGATTGCGACCCTGCTTAAACCGTGAGGTGTGAAGGGTTGAAGGCGCAGGTGCATCGCAAGAGGCTTTTGTTGTAACGTTCTGGATACCTGCCTTAGAAGATTCTGTAGCCTGGGCAGCAGTGGCAGCAATTAAGCATGGCATTAGCATTGCACCCACGACCGTAGGAATTGCCAACAAACGCAACAAGATTTTTTGATTCATGTTTAGTCTCCGTTAAACCACGCCACAAAGGGTGACTTGATTTTAGTCTAAAGATTTTCGTTTTGTTATTTTAGGGATTAATTTTGAGAGCTACTCTGTTGATGCGATCGCCGTATCAACAGAGCTTGAGAAAGTCTGGCAGAATAAAAAGGACATCTGCGGGGCTATGCACCCTATCGACGACAGGTTAAGCCGCCGCCTCAATTGATACCCTCCTGGAACTGGAACTTTTTATGGATACCAATAACTTTCTAAAGCAAATGCTGCTGATGGGGATCGGCACCACCAGCTTTGTCACTGATAAAATCCGTGAAGTCAGTGAGGAATGGGTCAAGGAAGGTCGGCTCAACCCCGATCAGGCAAAGGCGTTTGTCGATGACCTAATGCAGCAGATGCGGACTGACCCTTCAGAATGGGAAAGCCAGTTTCAGCGGCAGTTTCGCAACATTATGCAAGACTTTGGCGTGGCGCGTCAGCCTGAAATAGATGAATTGCGCGGTAGAATTGATCGGCTAGAGCGTCAAGTTCGAGACTTAGAAAATAAATCGTGGCGCTAGGCCATTTCTGAAACAAAACTCGCTTATAGCTTTGGGCGCAAAGCCTTGCGCCCCTACAGTGCGGTAACTCAAGACCATCCAAAAGAGGAGACAGACCTTGCAAGGGATTTTAATTAGCGCAGCAGCCGTGATCGTTTGCGTTGTTGCTTTAGTGGTTGTGCAGCTAACCTCGAAACCCGCCGATGTCTTGGCATCGCCTTTAACGGTTGCTTCTCCACCGACAGAACTGGTGGCGATGGCGGCACCAGTACAACCTAACTCTACGGAAAGATTAATTGCTATGGATGCACAAAGCAGCCCAACTGCCGATTCAGATTATGTAACAACGCCTTCTGGCCTGAAGTATAAAGACCTTGTGGAAGGTACAGGTGCTTCCCCGACTAAGGGGCAGAACGTGACGGTTCACTACACCGGAACCCTTACCGATGGCACTAAATTTGACAGTTCCCGCGATCGCGGTCAGCCGTTCTCTTTCCCGATTGGTGCAGGTCGCGTCATTAAGGGTTGGGATGAGGGTGTTGCCACGATGAAGATGGGCGGTCGCCGCGAGTTGGTGATTCCCCCTGAATTAGGCTACGGCGCACGGGGCGCGGGTGGGGTTATTCCGCCCAATGCAACGCTGGTGTTTGATGTTGAGTTGATTTCGGCTCAGTAAAGATCATGGACTTAATAACCTCCAACTTTGACCCTCACCCCCAGCCCTTCTCCCAGAACGGGAGAGGGGAGTAAGAATCTTGTCCCCCTTCTCCCGCTCTGGGAGAAGGGGTTAGGGGATGAGGGAGTGAAAAGCGCATCGCTGCAAAGAAATTCTCTAGGTTATTTAACTCATGACTTTACATCAAATTTTTTGAATATTTAATGAGGGGGTGTGACGAAAGCACACCCCTTTTGTTTAGGTGTAAGCGACAGGATGGTTAAGATGGCGACACTTCCCGATACTCTTGAAACGGCGATCGCCCAGTCCGTTGAGGCGACCAAGGCGGCTTTGGCGGCTGGACGCACCCAGCTCCAGGTTGAAATTTTGTTCCCTGAATTAAAGCCGATGTCTGTGGTGCAGCAGTACCTAAGCTTATTTCCTGAACTGGGCACGCACTTTAAGGTATTTTTTGCAGATGCTGGCGCTGCGGCCTTAGCCCGACGAGATTGGGGTGAAACCTCCTCCTACACCATCAAAGGGGTGAATGAGCCACTAGAGCCTGTACAGCCAGAAGATGAAGCGTTTGTATTTGTTGCGCCAACCTCTGTTGAGGTGGGAACCGTCGAGAAAATTTGTGGACTGGCGGGCGATCGCCCCTGTATTTTGATCAACCCTAAACTTCAAGATGTCAGTATTGTGGGCATTGGCTACGCAGGGCGACAGCTCCGTGAGCGATTTTTAGATTTGCTGGAAACTTGCTATTACCTGCGTCCTCTCGAAAAAGGTGCCGTGTTTCGGGCTTATCCTTCGGCTTGGCAGGTTTGGTGGGATGAAGCGGATGTGGCCTATCAAATCATTGCCGAAGAAGAGACACGTCCAGCTGGCGATCGCCTCGACCAAATTTTGGCGCAGTTTTTACCCGCCCAGGCCAAGAAAACAGGAATTCTGCAAGAAATGCAGCGAATGATGAGGGCGCTCACCCAGTAGTATCTAGGGAATCCTTAGATAACGCTTAACCTGCCTCTGGTCATCATGACAGCGCACCAATACCTGTACGAAAAGCTAGCCTTACACTGTGGCTATTTGGTCATTCCATTTAAGTGCGGCATGATTTCTGGGTCTGACCTGTATTCTTATCAGCTCCTGTGCGCTTTTGAGCGTCAGGGGCGTTTTCATAAGGCCGTTAACCCTACAGAAGACTATGGGGGTTCTGTGAAGCGAGTGATGGCGATCGCCCAAACGTTTCTGGCACACCACTCAGATTTGCCCTCTACAATAACCTATGTGCAGCAGCGCTACGTTTACAAAGGCAATCTCATTTTAATTTCCCAAATTGCAGGGAAGTATTTTTACGACCACTACTCGCCCAGTAGCCTCACCAATCTAGCGGCACCTCGGTTGTTTGAGGATGAAGCAGACTGCATCGCTTGGGTAAAGCAAGGCATAGACCATATTCATCCTCCTGTCTCGCAAGAATAAGGCGAGAAATTACCTTAAGAGGGGATGCTGCTGGTTCTTTTTTTGGTGTATTTGCCTTCTTTGCCGCGCCCTTCTTTAGGAGGCTTGTCCGTCTTGTCAGCTTTCTTTTCTTTAGGCTTACTGCCTGTGTCTGAGTCAGAAAACGGGCTAATCTGAAGCTGCTGACTGCAAACCCACACCTGCTTAAGATGCTTAAAGACATCCTTGGGCATACCGTCGGGCAACGTCACCACGCTGAAATCATCAAAGATCTGAATTTGATGGATGTAGCGACTGTCTAGGCCAGCTTCATTGGCGATCGCCCCCACAATATGCTTAGGCTGCACCCCATGCTCACGGCCTACTTCAATACGAAAGCGCTGCATGGGCAGATCTGGCACGTCTTCTTCGCTACGTCGTTTAGATCGGCCTTCACCCTGCCGCTCTGGGCGCTCATGCCGATCTGGTCGGTCATTGCGATCTCTGTCTTTGCTGCTGCCGCCTTTAGGCTGGTCGGCGATCGCCAATGCCTTAGGAGACAACGGACGCTCTTTTTGCACCAGAAAGGCTAAGGCGGCGGCAATTTCGCTGAGGCTTAGATCTTGTTCTTCCTGATAGCGCGTAATTAGCTCCTCAAAAAAGAAGAGATCTTCAGATGCCATCGTGTCGGCAATAACTTTTTTGAATTGGGTAATGCGCCGATCCGAAATATCTTCAGAGCTGGGGAGCTGCATTGGCTCAATAGACTGACGGGTAGCACGCTCAATCGTCCGCAGCATTCGCCGCTCACGGGGCGAGATAAACAAAATGGCGTTGCCCTTACGTCCCGCCCGTCCGGTGCGACCAATCCGGTGAATGTAGGTTTCGGTGTCGTAGGGGATGTCGTAGTTGACAACGTGGCTGATGCGCTCTACATCTAGTCCCCGTGCCGCCACGTCTGTTGCCACCACAATATCTAGCGAGCCGCTTTTGAGCCGCTCCACAATTTTTTCTCGCACAGACTGCTTCACATCGCCACTCAGCGCCGCGCAGGAGTAGCCCCTGGCCTCTAGCTTTTCCGATAGCTCGTCGGTGGCGATTTTGGTGCGCACAAACACCAGCATTGCGTCAAAGTCCTCAATCTCCAACATTCGGGTCAGGGCATCAAGCTTATTGACGTCTGTGACCTGCCAGTAGCGCTGACTGATGGTCGAAACCGTAGCGGTTTTGGACTGAATTTTAATTTCAACGGGCTGTCTAAGATGACGCTGGGCAATGCGCTTAATGGCCTCTGGCATGGTGGCCGAAAATAAGGCCACCTGCTTTTCTGCAGGTGTATGCTGTAGAATCTCATCCACATCATCAATAAAGCCCATGCGCAGCATTTCATCGGCTTCGTCTAAAACCACTGTAGAGAGAGCGCTCAGCTTTAGGGTTTTACGACGCAGGTGATCTAAGATCCGGCCTGGCGTCCCAACGACGACATGCACCCCGCGCCGCAGTTGACGCAGCTGGGTATCCATACTTTGTCCGCCGTAAATCGGCACAATGTGAAACCCTTTGAGGTGACGGGCATAGGTTTGCATGGCTTCAGCCACCTGGAGCGCTAGCTCCCGCGTGGGGGTTAAGACCAAAACCTGAGGCATATTGAGGTCTAGGTTCAGTCGGCTGAGGACGGGGAGCGCAAAAGCAGCGGTTTTTCCGGTGCCTGTCTGTGCCTGCCCAAGCAGGTCGCGGCCTTCTAGCAGCGGCGGAATGCTCTCGGCCTGAATGGGAGATGGAGACTCGTAGCCAATTTCTTCGATGGCCTGGAGGATTTGGGGGGCGATCGCCAACTGCGAAAACTGGGTAATACTGACTTGAGACATGCCTGAACCTACAAATGCTTGAGAATGCTGAGTTCAACCTGAGCAGTAACACCGACTCGGTTGAGAGATTGAGTGGTTGTTAGGCCAGTCCATCACTACGCCCACTATATCGGTATTTTTTGCTTACAGCGGTGTTTGTGCATCACCATAATGGTTTTGACTGCCGCAATAGCGGCAGCAGCAGCAGCAACAGCACATAAAAAACAAGTCACCCAAAGCGCATTCCTGTTGCTTTGGATGACCTCACTACAATGCCTTAAAAAAGTGTCTTGCACGCCCACTTAGATGAAACAGTCTTTTACCAAAGCCCTCTCACTGGTTCAGAATTACTCGTAGTGCCTGCGGGATCTGCATTATTATCCTGATTGCGAACATTGGCACAGGACTGATCTGGCGCTGACGCGCTGACTTTAGGGACTGACATATCAGGTGCCTCGGAATCGGGCGCGGGCACCCCTACTCCTTCACGCAAGAGCTTCCCAACGTTTGGAACCAATCGACTGACGTTAGGGACTGACACGCCAACCCCTGGTGCCGATGCTTTAACTTTATTGCAGTTAACGGTTGGCCCTTTTACGTTGATATCCGATGACTGAGCCATTTTGAAAGGAACTGCCCAAGCACTGGCTGACCCCAAGGAGAAAAGAGCAATACCAGAGGTGGTTAGAATACGAGATAAAAATTTCATAGCTTGAGTTTCCTCACTTTCTTTCCCCTATCTTCAGTGTTTTATACCTAAAGCCCTTACCCCTTAAGACTCAAATTTAAGTCTGTTTCTCTGTACCTTCAGAAATAGGTTCAAGTGGTTTGGGTATAGTTTCAGCTCCAAGTTTGTTGTTATTAGATTGTGCTTATTGACAATCGCTAAGCTTTACACCAATCGTTTGCCTAAACCTGCAATATTGGCGGGCGATCGCCCATCCCTAGACTATTTGAAGAGAAACCGTGCTAGAACAATGACTCAGATCACATCTGTGACGCAGCCGTTCGTTTATTCTGAGTGTGATGGGGGTTTAGTCTGTTGGTGCATCATCTGCAAGAAATACTTCTGTTACTTACGCTTTACTCATAATGACGCAACCGAATTGTAAACCTGCCCATGGGATGAAAGTACGTTCATCTTTTCTTCAGTGTGTTTTGGCCTCGGCTTTCGTTGGCTTTACAGCAGCCATCGCTGATGCACTCCCCAATGGAACCTGGTTTTCTAAACCGCAAATCATGTTTCACTTATCTAATGCGACCCTTGACCCCGTGATGCAAAGAGTGAGGGCACAGCGCTACAGGGTTGTTTTTCTTGACTTCCGGAATGTATCTGACCGAGACCAGCAGAGGGTTGCTCAAACGGTTCGTCAAAATCAGCTAGTGCCCGTTGCGTGGATCCAATCACCGCAATTTCGCGCCCTATCTGTGCAGCAGCTTGCCGATGAAGGTCAACATACTGATGGTATTCAGGTTGACGATCACTTCTTTACCCACTACTCACGGAGCGCTTTCTATGCCCTGCGATCGCAGTACAGAAAACCGATTTATTGCAGCATTCAGCCCTTTCAGGCTGCTTTAGTTCCACCCTCTGGATGCAATCAGATAGATGTTCAATGTTACTCACCCATCAATGTAAGAAAGTGTGTAGGGTTAGCAGATCGACTCAGAGCTATCACAAGCTTATCGGCTCAGAATACACTGGGCTACCGCGACCTTATGGGCGAGCGAGCATTTAATGTATTTTTGTGGCCTCACAGTGATGAGTTTGTGCGCCGAGAGCCGATTCACAATCTAAAGATTACTGAATTGAGTAATAAATTGTAAGGGTAGACAGTTCTGGTTAAAAACTTATTTTAGCTGTTAATTCGTCTCATAAAGATTAGCCGTAATTAGAAAATATAATAAAGTTTTTACAGAGAAATCTAAAATTTGAGGATATTAATTTTGCTTGAATTCACCTCCTGATTCGCGACTTTTCACATTAAAAACAACAATTATTTTGTTCGCACACGAAATCATTTCTAACTATTTTTGTGTGAACTCACAAATTTTAAAGAAATTTTGAAAACAGAGGTTTTACGTGACCAAGTGGGATGCAGTAAATATTGAATCCGCAATTCTTCCTCAAGGTTTACAGTTTGGGCAGCTCGTGTACACGAGCTTTCCTCAAGTTGGCTTTGCTTTACTCAAAAGTGCAGACGTTTCAGCAACCGTTGAACAAATTTTCTTAAGTCGAATTGTACAAACTTCTTGGGATACCTATTCTCCTCCTAAGCCTCATTACCGAGCCGCATATCTCCACCAACTTTCTCTTACAGCCCCTGGTACGCTTTTTGGCTGGCTTTATCATGATGGACAAGACGAATTTAGGCGTTCGGATGTCCCCTATTTCATAGCTTATTATTTTCCAAATCTACTGAAAGCAGCCCAGTTAAGCCAAGTTTTAGCCTGTTTACAACAAGGGCCAATTGGCTGGATTAATCGGTTTGATCATCCCCCTAGCGAGCTTTTATCCTTAAGCCTAGAAAATGCTCAGGAGTATAACGCTGTCCGTCAGGGCGTTGAATTGCCAGCAAAATTGCGTGTAGAGAGCTTTCGCACACTCGAATCACAGACATTACTCAATTGGTTTTATGCAGATCCAGCTTTAGTCGAGCAATCTACGCAAATTCAGGAATCTTATCCTATGGAAAACCTTCCGCTTCCGTCCACACAAATTATTATTTCTAGACAGTCTGTGGGGGAGCCGACTATGAATATTAATAACCTTACTGTTATTCTTAATCAGCTTTTTACTAAGTCTGGAATTCAGGGGACGGCTCTAGTTTCCGCCGAGGGGCAGGTCATTGTCCCCCCGATTGGAATAGATGAAGATACAGCAGGTATTCTGGCTGGTCATATGCTGTGTCTGCTCAGAAATATGCACGATGAAATGCTCTGGCAAGATATTGAAACTGTATCGGTTCGTAGTCAGGAAGGCCACCTCATTCTTAGAAGTTGCGGCTTCGATTTATATCTACTCATTAAGTCAGAAAAAGTACCCATCGGTTTATTAGAAGGGGAGGTTAGTCGTACAATTGAAAAGCTACGTACAGAACTAGAAATGGTTTCAACGTTAAATCGTGTTACGACGGTCGACAACCGTTTAGCAATCTCAGATTCACAGCCTGAACCGCCTTTAAGATCTGAAGCTAGTTCAAAAAAGAATTCAGAAGTGCCGACTTTGATTTTATCAACGCCTCAGGAGCCTGAAGTGACCTACAGGGGAAGGCACACGAGCGCATAAAGACGATTTTTCACTCTCGTAGCTTTTTATCTATTCATCATAGAGTTCATGAGTAGTGTCACTTTTGAACATAAACCCGCTGTAGGCTTGCAACCCATGTTCGCTTAAGTCAAGCCCTCTAAGTTCTGATTCTCTCGTCACCCTCAGACCGATAAAAATCTTGAGCAAAGACCAGATGAGCCAACTGGCAACGACTGTAAAAAGACCCACCGTTGCAATGCCCAAAAGCTGAATTAGCAGTTGGTTAACCCCCTCAAGTCCCCCACCTACAAATAATCCTTGGCGGGGTCCCTCAATGTAAGGGGCAAAATGAAACGAACTTTCCGTTTGCGCACCCACTGCGAATAGGCCAACGGCTGTTGTACCCCAAATCCCGCAAACCAAATGGACAGAAACAGCTCCCACAGGGTCATCAATATTTAAACGGTCTAAAACATCAACCGCAACGATGATCAAAATGCCTGCCATTAAGCCAATGAAAGCGGCAGAACCCATGTTTACAAAGCGACAGGATGCAGTAATACTCACCAAACCGCCGAGGATGCCGTTAATCATCACGGACAGGTCAGGTTTGCCGAAGTATAGCCAAGCCGTTACCATTGCCGCAATACCGCCTGTGGCAGCAGCTAAATTAGTCACTAAAAGGATATGGGTGATGGCACCTGGATCCAAAGCTAGCGTTGAACCTGGATTGAACCCAAACCAACCCAACCAAAGAATAAAGCAGCCCAGGGCTGAAAGCGCAAGGTTGTGCCCTGGGAGCGCGAGGGATTCTCCATCCTTATATTTACCAATCCGAGGGCCTAACAAGATGGCACCAATGAGGGCAGCCCATCCACCGACGGAATGGACGACTGTAGAGCCAGCAAAATCCCAAAACCCTTGTTTATAAAGCCATCCACCGCCCCAAATCCAATGCCCCACTATGGGGTAAACAAAGCCAGCTAAGAAGACGCTAAACAGCACAAAAGCCGAAAACTTAATGCGCTCGGCAACAGCGCCAGAAACAATGGTTGCAGCGACTCCTGCAAAACCGAGCTGAAAGAAAAACTTAGCCTGAATGGGGATTCCTGCCCAACTTAATGCCTGATAAACCCCTCTATAGCTTTGACCTGTTTCTGGGCTATTATCAACGCTATTCAAGAAAAATCCATGAAGACCGATAAGTCCATTGTCTAATGCAGCAGGATTGCTCCAGTCTCCTCCAAAGCCAAACATTAACCCAAATCCCACGCTCCAAAAGGCGACTGTGGTTAGTGCAAATACAATTAAATTTTTAGCTAATAGATTCGCTGCATTCTTGGATCTGCAAAATCCGGCTTCAAGCATTGCAAACCCTGCATTCATGAAAAATACAAGACACCCAGCAATTACAACCCAAAGGGTATCTACCATAACCTTTAGCTCTCGCTGCATTTGCTGTGCTGCGGCTAGCGGTTCTATTGCAGGAGGACTTGCGATCGCAGCGTATGCTCCACCCAACAGCATCAGCACCACGAGCATTAAACAAGCTTTCCAGTGAAATAGTAAAAACCGATAGGACAATACGGAACGATTGCGGCGAAATAAAACCACAGAAGCAAAATCCTCATAGATAAATTAAAGTCTGACAAAGCAGGGTAGCTAAATTTCTGCTAAGTACAGGACAAAAAGCTTGAAAATGTTGTGAGGATGGGGTTTCATCAGAATTACGAAATCCATGAGAAACCCCATGAGTCAATATAGCGAATTAAGGAAAGCCCTCCAACCCCATCTGGGATGGAATAAAGCCAGA